>JBGTMK010000969.1:0-4045 GCA_041743605.1 Nostoc sp. | reverse complement strand
AGCCTCCCTCTCCGAAACGGAAAGGGAGGAGCAACGAAAAATTCAGCCTTTTGCTCCCCTCTCCGTGTCGGAGAGGGGTTGGGGGAGAGGTCAAATAAGACTTGTCGAACTCACGTTAACCTAACTCCTAACTCCTAACTCGCAAATTCACAAACTCACAAACTCCAATTGCGGCGGAAATGGAAAAAGCCTTCTAAAAACTCTTGCATAGCAATGTTGCTATTTAACTTTTGCTTACTCCACTCTCTTGCTGTTTGTTCCAGAATTTCTGAGAAACTGGGATAGACGAGAGATAAATTCGCTAAATCTTTGACTTTAATTTTTTGTGACATTGCCAAGGCAATCAAATTAATTAATTCTCCAGCTTCTGTTCCTAATATCGAAGCTCCCAAAATTTCGCCGTTGCGTAGCACAATTAATTTACATATACCAGTGGTTTCGCCTCGAAGTTGAGCTGCTGCCACTGTTTTAAAATATTGTCGTAAAACTAAAACTTCATCTCGACGAAATTGGCGTTTTGCCTGAGCCTCTGTCAAACCAACTTGCGCCAGCATCGGCACAGAAAACATTGCCCAAGGGATGGAACGATAATTTACTCGTAACCTGGGAAAAAACAGTGCATTGTTCAGGGCAATTTTTGCTTCATAATTAGCGACATTCGCAAAGTCGTAACCACCAATTACATCACCACAAGCGTAAATGCGCTGGTTAGTGGTTTGCAGTTTATCATTCACCACTAAGCTACGCCGATGCCATTTCACGCCTACCGTTGCCAAATTTAGAGATTCAAGATTCGGCTGTTGTCCAGTCGCTACTAAAATTTCATCAGTTTCAAGGGCTTTGTCTCCTGCTTGAATCCACTTTTTATTCTCAATCAACCTCACCTGAGTTACTGGTTTATCGGTGAGGACGCGTACACCTTCGACTTCCAACTGTGCTTGAAGCAATATGGCTATCTCAGGGTCAATATTGGGTAGAAGATATGGATGCTTGACTACCAGCGTCACACTGCAACCAAATCGCGCTAAAGTTTGAGCGATTTCAATGCTTTGAGGAATACCACCGATAATTACCCAATTTTTGGTTAATTTCGCTTGATTAAGGCATTGCCAAATATTAGATAGGGTAAAGTAGCCTGTAGCTTCCAATCCGTCAATCTCTGGAATTTCTGGACGCGAACCAGTGGCCAGCAAATAGGTACGGGCGCGTAGGAGGCGATTGTTAACGGCAAAAGCTAATTGGGGTGAAGATTGAAATTGACCACTGCCAACGATGACATCGACTCCCTGTGCGGCTAGGATGGCGGGAGAATGCTGTTCTTTGAGATTTGAGGCGACGCATTGAGCATACAGCATCGCTTCTTGCCATGCCATAGATATGTCGCATTCTTCTGAGGTATCAGTGTGTGTGGCATGAATACCAAAACCAGCAGCATCATTCAACTTCTGCGCCAGTTTACCGATTTCGGTAAGAGCATGGTGATGAGTGAACCCGTAGTCTACTTTGGGTTCTACCAGGGCAACTGTAGCACGTAGTTGGCTTGCAGCAAGAGCCGCGTAGTATCCAGCAAGACTGCCACCAATAATTACAACATCGTAGTCAATTGTCATTTGTCATTGGGCATTGGGCATTGGGCATTGGGCATTGGGGAGAGTGAAAAATTATCTCATCTCCCCTACTCCCCACTCAGCACGGGCTAAACGCCCCGCTACCGCTAACAGCACTCAGCACTCAGCACTGAGTTTAGCGCTGTGAGTAAGCGTTGGTTATCGGACTCTTCACGTACAGCAACCCGGAAAAAGCGATCGCCTAGTTCTTTAAAACTAAGGCAATCGCGGATTAAAATCTGATTATGCTTGAGTAATTGTTGCTGTAACTGCGACGTAGACTCTTGGGACTCAACAAGTAAAAAGTTAGCAGCACTTGCTTGGGGTTGCAATCCCGGTACTTTAGCCAAACCCTGAAAGAGTTGATTTCGTGCAGGTGGTAGCCATGCCCAGGTTTGCTGCTGAAACTCCTTATCCTGGAGTGCCGCAATTGCCGCCGCTGCCGCTAGTGTGTTTACAGGCCAGGGGTCACGCCATAGCTGCCATTTAGCTAGGCAGTCGGGGTGTGCGATCGCATATCCTAATCGCAGTCCAGGAAGACTGTAAAATTTGGTCAGCGATCGCAATATTACTAAATTCGGATATTCTTGCACCACCGGAATCAGGCTTTGTTCCTCATCAGGCGGCACAAAATCCATAAATGCTTCATCCACCACAACCAAAGCAAATTGCTCCAGGTAGGGCAATATAGAGTCCCGCGAAAATAGTTTTCCGGTTGGGTTGTGGGGATTATTCAGCAATAGTCCTTTGTCCTTTGTCCTACCCTGCGGGTTCGCTTTTGGCGCTCTCCTAGAGTAGCCCCTCGGGCGTCGTCCTTCGTCAATGACCAATGACCAATGACCATTGACTAATGACAAAGGACACTCCAGCACATTAGCGTTATATGCTGCCAAGGTTCGGTAGTAGTCACCAAAGGCTGGAGTGATTAAAATTGTCGCGGCTAATTGAGCTAATTCCCTACCTACTAAAGTGAGTAATTCTGCGGAGCCGTTACCCGGCAGAATCCACTCAGAAGGCAATTGATGGAAGTGACTGAGAGCTAGTCTCAGTTCACTATAGTTTGGGTCTGGATAGTGCTTAAGATTACCAATTTGGGACAGTATAGCAGCGATCGCGCTATTTGGAGGCCCCAACGGGCTGATGCTAGCAGAAAAATCCAGAATAGCATCAGGGGGACAACCAGCCAGTGCTGCTGCCCAGGCTAAATTTCCCCCGTGTGCAGGTTGCCGCATTAAAAAAGGGTTCCCGAAGACAGAACCTATGCTTTTGGGGGTGCTACCTTTTCTCTAAACAGTTTTCCTGCCGAGAAGGCAGGAACCCTTGTCGCTGGAATTTCCATCTTTTCATTTGTTTTCGGGTTGCGACCTTCGCGGGCTTTACGTTCCCGTGATTCAAATGAGCCAAACCCCACCAACGTTACCTTATCACCAGAGGAAACCGCTTCAATAATCGTTTCCAGAGCGGCAGTTAAGACTTGATCCGCTTGTTTCTTGGTAACACCAGCTTTTTCAGCTACGGCATCAACTAATTCACCCTTGTTCATGTCAAACTCCTGAAGGTTTACTTGAGATTTTTTACGGATGCACATTAATACATCAGTACTGTAATCTCTGTTCGCAGAAATACAAAAATCATCCTTTGGGAGTATTTTTACTCAAAACGGCTGTACATCCCATCGGCTCGACTTTTCAATGAATCATTCTAAGGTGTTGTAGCCTGATGTGGATAGATGAAAGCATTAATTTATATAGATTTCAGGATTTTTTGTAATTTTAGGGTACTTGTTTCCCTAAAAACCACCCCAAAAGTAGGAAAAAATACTTAGTAAATACTCTGTAGGCGCAGCTCGCACTTTTCTACGAGACACTGCGCCAACGGCAAGACTTCGGCGTGAGCGCTCAATAAACGCCGCAGCGATTGCCAAGATAACAAGAGAGGCGGAAAATGATTGGACTGGCGTTTTCAAGTATCTGGAAACCTAACTGTAAGAATCTGCTGGAGGTTACGATTTGTAACATTGCCACAAATCAGCCAAAAAAATTCTTGTTGGTCGTGATTTTGATATTACTGTGGTCATATTTCAGGAATAAGTGTATCCTATAGACTGCGTATTGGATGCTATTCTCATCAGTATATTGTGGGTTAATTGGGATTTCCTTGAAAGATTTCAGCACAATTACAGCCCGATAAAGCTTGGAGTATTTATATTGCTTCTCTTGGATATCAAAACGCAGAATATTTTCTAGTGGATGTTGAATAACTTGGTTTACACGCAGACTTTTACGTTCGATAAATACTTTATCAATACTCTTATAGAAGATGCAGGTAGTTACAGGTGATGTGGCAAAATAAACAGCGATCGCCATCATAATCAATATAAATAAAATTAATAAAAGTAGATATTGGCGCTGATTTTGCTGCACCAATAGGGAAGTTTG
>JBGTMK010000968.1:0-4850 GCA_041743605.1 Nostoc sp. | reverse complement strand
AGAAATTCTCTGGCGTTTTATGAAATATGAATGGATAGAAATAGATGCATACTTTAGTTGGTCAAATTTAGTTAACTATGTTGAAAAAGTCATTCGAGATTTTGGAGAAAAATATGTAATTAATTTTGCATAGGTACTTATGTGGCAATATCTTCTACATCTTCTAGTGCTTTAGAAGACCAAACTACTTGATAAGCCATTTGCTCAAACGCTCTTCAGCTTCCTCTTGTGCGATCGCTCCTTCTGTGTCGGCTACTTCTAATCCACGAATAACTTTCTCAATTACATATAGATGGTATTGAATATCTTCGATTGAGCAATCATCTGGCAATTGGTTCAGCAGAGATTGAACTTTTTCTTTTGTGGTATTCATAGCCTAATTTTTAGTTCATTAATAAAGCAACTGAACGCTCTGGTCGCTTGTAGAGTCCGTCATTAAGATTAATATAACGTGAGTTCGATGAACCTCTCCCTCCCAGCCTCCCTCTCCGTGTCGGAGAGGGGCTGGGGGAGAGGTCAAATAAGACTTGTCGAACTCACGTTAATATAACTCCAATGTGGCATTCATAGCTTATCCATCATGATCAGCTATCAATAATCTGTTCTGCTTCGGAAATATACCTAGAAGTTCTCGAAGTTAGCGATCGCTCTTTTCCACAGAAGCAAAAAACTTACTTCAAAGTTCCCAAAACGGGCGCTACCTCAACCTCGGAAATTTGCGGAACCAAGAGTCCCTTAGCATAAATTTGGGGATTGGTTTGCGAGACTATGGCATAAGACTGGCGAAGATTAGCATTGACTGCAACAGTCTTCACATCGTACATCTGCATCGCCATTTTGGGATAGAAACCAATGCCAACAATCATCAGCAGAAAACAGGCAGCGATAAACACCTCACGGGGTCTAGCATCCTCGTAGACTGCATCTTCTGGCACGAAACAGTCTGTACCAAAACAAACTGTTCCGTCATCTTCTTGATTTTCCAAACCTGCATTATTAATGTCGCAGATGAGTGCTGCACCTTTCCCATAAAACACTTCTCGTAGCATGGAAAGTAGATAAATCGGTGTGAGGATGACTCCAACTGCGGCGAGAAAAACCGTAACGGTGCAGAAAGTCGAACTGTAAACGTCACTGCTTGTCATTCCAACAAATACCGAGAGTTCGCCAGCAAAGCCGCTCATTCCAGGAAGCGCTAGGGATGCCATCGCGGAGATTGTAAACAAGGCAAAGACTTTGGGCATGGCTTGACCAATACCGCCCATATCTTTCATTACCATTGTGTGGGTGCGATCGTAAGTAACACCCGCTAAGAAAAACAGCACCGATGCAATCAAACCATGCGAGATCATCTGCAACATCGCGCCGTTGATTCCCAAATCAGTGAATGAGGCAATCCCAAGCAGTACAAACCCCATGTGAGAAATCGACGAATAAGCCAAACGCCGCTTCATATTGGTCTGAGCAAAGGAGTTCAATGCACCATAGATAATGTTGACAACACCCAGAATAGCTAGAACCGGCGCAAAGTAAATATGTGCATCGGGAAGCAACTCAAGATTTAGGCGAATTAATCCATATCCACCCATCTTCAGCAACACACCAGCCAGAATCATCGATACAGGAGACGATGCTTCGCCGTGAGCATCAGGCAACCAAGTATGCATGGGGAAAACAGCAAGCTTGACACCAAATGCAATCAACAATCCTGCATAAAGTAGCAGTTGTAGACTAAGGGGATATTCCTTGTTGGCCAGGGCGGTTATATCAAATGTCATATCACCGCCGCCGTATAGCCCCATTGCCAGGGCTGCTACCAAAATAAATATAGAAGCTGCTGCGGTATACAATAAAAATTTCGTAGCCGCATAACGACGCCTTTGCCCACCCCAAATACAGACTAGTAGGTAGACGGGAATCAGCTCTACTTCCCACATGATGAAAAATAGCAGCAAGTCTTTGGCCACAAACACCCCTACCTGTGCCGAATACAGCACCAGCATCAGGAAATAGAAAAGGCGGGGTCGGTGATCAACTTGCCAAGCTGAAAATATCGAGAGTGTGGTGACAAATCCTGCTAAAAGCACAAGTGGCGCTGAAAGCCCATCAACTGACACCGCCCAGTTAAAACCTAACTGAGGCACCCAGGCATAATTTTCCACCATTTGAAAACTAGCACTGCTGGCATCGTAATGCTTCCAAAAGGCATAGCACATTAATGCAAAGTCTGCAATACCTACACCCAATGCATACCACCGCACGCGCTTGCCATCTTTATCAGGCAGCACAGGGATGAGCAGGGAAGCAACAAGTGGCAGTAAGACAATCGCAGTAAGCCAGGGAAATTGATCCGCTATCATGTATGTATATAAAAATACTTATTTAGTCAATTATGTCATTCTACTAAACTTTGTAACAATTTCTTAATAAATCTTTGTCCCAGTTAACTGCTTTTAGGGACTGGGGACTGGGGACTGGGGAATTGGGAAGAAAGATTATAAGTTTTGTGTACGCAGTTCATGATGGCTATTTACAAAGAAAGGCAGAGGGCAGAAGGCAGAAGGAAAGAAGTATTAATAAAAACTTTAGTTGTGGGTCTTGAACCGCACTAGTATAAAAAAATTTGTGTCGAGATGCATAGCAGGAGAAAACTTGGCGTCCTTACTTCAATCCCACCTTTTTAAACGTGGGTTTCCTCCTGCCAACTGAGCCTCCTGCCTTCTGAATTGCTCACGGGACTAATCCAGCCCGCAACGCACGGACAGCAGCTTGTGTACGGTCAGCAACACAGAGTTTATTAAGAATACCTCGAACATGAGTTTTGACAGTACCGACTGTTAAATAGAGCCTTTTGGCAATTTCTGCATTGTCACAGCCAGCGACAATCAACTCTAAAACATCCATCTCTCTGTGAGTTAAAGGATAGCTGACTATACTTTTCTCTGTATCTGGGTCAATACCTTCAATCAAGACTCTTTTTCCAGATGCGCCTCTGCTGCCATCGGGGAAATCTTGACGTATTTGTTGTAGTACAAGGTCTGCGATCGCTGGATCAATCCATGAGCTACCTGAGTATGTCGTTTGTACAGCCTCTACTAGTTTCTCAGTTTCGATATCCTTCATGCAATAAGAATCTGCACCTGCTGCAAACGCTGCTAAAACTGCCTGTTCACTATTCTGCATCGTTAAAATGAGCAGCTTTGTTGTATAATTTTCATTTTCTGCTTGATATTGCCTAAATGTGCGTGTTAGCTCAATACCATCCATATCAGGCAAACCAATGTCAATAGTAGCAACATCCGGCTTGAGACTTTTCAGAAGCTTGATGCCATCAGTTGCATTGGCTGCTTCACCAACAATATTA
This sequence comes from Nostoc sp., assembly GCA_041743605.1. GTDB lineage: Bacteria > Cyanobacteriota > Cyanobacteriia > Cyanobacteriales > Nostocaceae > Nostoc. Next base: position 1,486 of record JBGTMK010000968.1, on the reverse strand, counting down.
AACTCTGGCTGGGTTTGTAAGGCAGACCGTAAACCGATTCTTGTTAGGTTGTGATCTTCAATCACAAGGATCTTGATTTCACTCATAGTTGCTTAACTTTACTGTTATTTATCTCAAAGTACAGATTAAAATAATCTCGTTCTTCTATTCGGTATCTTATACAAAAAGCAATGCCTTTGGTATTGTTCCCTGAACTTCATCTACCATTAGGCATAAATATGGCAGTTCTTGCTTGATGAGGTACAAAAACCCCACCCCCAACCCCTGCGCCTTACTAAGAGGAGGATACTATGATATACCTCATGTCATCAGGAAACGCCATAACCTTATCCCCTGACATCCTCCCACGGAAGATACCCAATAGGATTCCAAGAATTACTTCTTGGGTTTTCTCTTTCCATGACTCGACTTACTTGGAGGGATTTCTCCACCCACGCAGAGGTCAATGTCTCCAAAAGCAATTAATGTTACTATGTGCTGCATATTGCAATAGTATGTACGTCTAATTACTTAAAAAGAGATTAGACTTGGAAAATTTTAAAGGAAAATGTGAATCCTTAATCATCTCAGCGCTGGTGAAGTAAGCTATTACTAGATTTGCTAGCGATAGCCAAGCACTTCTTTTTTTTATTTAGCCATGTCTTTAACTAAAACTGTCAAAAAAGATAAAATTCTCGTTGTCGATGATGTTTTTGACAATCTACTGGTGTTAGAAGCAGTCCTAGAAGATGAGGACTATGAAATTAGCTTGGTGGAAGATAGCAAAATTGCTCTGGCTATGGTTGAGGAGTCACCGCCAGATATAATTCTCTTAGATGTGATGATGCCGGAGATTGATGGCTATGAATTTACTCGCCGCGTCCGACAGAATCAGGCGTTGCCATTTATCCCCATTCTGCTGCTCACGGCTCACTATGAGTCTAGCGTTGTGGAAGGACTCGATGCTGGTGCAGATGACTTTATTCGTAAACCATTCGATCCTGATGAACTACATGCACGGGTGCGATCGCTCCTGCGCCTCAAGCATAGTATCGACGAACGAGATCAGATGGCTAACCTCCGAGCAGATTTTGTCTCGCGTTTTACTCACGATTTACGTATACCGCTGGTAGCCTCCAACCGCGTATTAAAATTATTGCTGGAAGGCAGATTTTGCGAAGTTTCGCCACAGTTGCAAGAAATCATTGATACCATGATTGGCAGTAATCAAGACCTGCTGGAAATGGTAAATACCTTGCTAGAAGTTTATCGTCATGAAGCGGGCTGTAAAACCTTAAAAATTTCTCCCTGCAATATTCAGGAATTAGTTAGTGAAGTTTCCCTAGAATTAACTCCCTTAGCTCAAGAAAAAGGATTAGCTGTAAATATTGATCGAGATGAAACTGCAAGCACCATCATGGGCGATCGCGTAGAACTGCGACGAGTATTGACAAATCTCATCGGTAATGCTATCAAATTTACAGACAAAGGTTCTGTAGATATTCAC
>JBGTMK010000967.1:0-4037 GCA_041743605.1 Nostoc sp. | reverse complement strand
GTAATGACGCTCTCTACGAGACGCTAAAAGCGAACGAATACTCGCTAACGCTGCGCTAACGTAATTCGTAATTAATTGTTTGCAAAGGTTTCAGACATTTAAAATGGGTGGCTGATTTACGCCAAGCTGTACTAGTAAGTTGGGTTATTAGGTTCGCAAGCGATAACCCATCCCTCTAACGGTTTCAATGAGGTTACTGCCTAGTTTCTTGCGGAGATAACCGACATATACATCGACAATATTAGAACCTGGATTATAGTCGTAGCCCCAAACGTAATCTAGCAGTTGTTCTCGACTGATAACTTGTCCAGGATGACGGCAAAACATTTCTGCCATTGTAAATTCACGAGCAGGTAATTCTACAAAGCGATCGCCTACTTTTACCTGTCGAGTTCGCAAATCAAGCACCACATTACCCGCTTGGAGGAGAAATTCTTGGGCATCTCTCACAGGTCTAGCGCTTCGCAAACGCAACTTTACCCGCGCCAGAAGTTCTTCAAATCGGAAGGGTTTGGTGACATAATCATCTGCGCCCCCTTCTAGTCCAGCAACTTTATCGTGAATATCACTGCGAGCCGAGAGGATAATTACAGGTAAATCTTCTCCCTGTCCGCGCAGTTCTTCGAGTACCTGAAATCCATCTTTTCCAGGCAATCCCAAATCCAAAATTAGCAAGTCAAAGTGTCCACTATGTGCTATATCTACAACATGTAGTCCATCGGCAACAGTTGTTGTTGTAAAACCTTGCGATCGCAATCCTTTCTCAATAAATGAGGCAATGCGGGGTTCATCTTCAGCGATGAGAATGTTGGCCATAAGCACTCATTTCTTGGGGGGGATCGAGGGGTAAAACGATGGTAAACATGGAACCTTTTCCTAGTTGACTCCGAAGTAATACCTGTCCATCGTGGGCTTCGGCGATCGCTCTGACAATTGACAGTCCCAATCCCGCACCCTCAGAGCGACGACGACTGTTAGAAGTTCGAGCAAAACGTTCAAAAATCCGTTTTTGATCAACAAGGGGAATGCCTTCGCCTGTATCACGTACCCAGAAACGCACCTTTCCTTTAGCGATCGCACAACCTATGGAGATAGTATCACTCTTTACTGTATGCTGAGTCGCATTCTGCGCCAGATTAATCACAGCCTCAGTAATTCTTTGGCGGTCAACTATAATCTGACCCCTTGCGATCGCATCTATTTGCCAATCCCGCTCTGCTAGTGCCTGGGCTTTGACAAATAACTCTTGGGTTAAGTCTGCTACATTCACCGTCGCCAACTGCAAAAAATCTAAGCGTTCTGCCTTCGCCAACAAAATCATGTCATCTACCAGACGGCTCATCCGGTCTAATTCTCCCATAACCAGCGCCAAGGTTTCCTGTTGCTCTTGGGGGTCATCTCCCATCAGTTCCAAATGTCCGCGAATGATGGTAATGGGAGTCCGCAATTCATGCCCCGCATCGTTGACAAATTCTTGCTGGGTGGCAAAAGCTGCCTCTAATCTATCCATCATTTCGTTGAATGTCTTTGCTAATTCTGCCAGTTCTCCCTTACCTCGCGCAGGTAAGCGTTGGGTTAAATCTGACTCACTAATTGCATGAGCAGTGGTGGTAATCATTCGTAGAGGGGCTAGCACCCGTCCCGCCGCCAACCACGCCAGGATGAAGGACACCACAAACACTAAACTAGAAACCTCAATAATTGCCGAAACTGCTTCTAGAGCTTCTGCCCGTTCACCAACTGCACTATGGGTAACAACAAAGACTCCCTGGGTTTGTCCATTAATTTTAATCGGTTCCACCATGTAAAGGATTTTACTCAGTTCGGGGTCGGAAAATTCTTTTTCTCCCTGTTCTGGTTGAGTTTGTTTTGCCCACCCTTCCATGAGTGGTGAGTCCTTGGCAAGTGGTTTGGGACGCGCTCTAGGGCTAGATTTATAAAATTCACCATCAACAAATGTGATGAAGTAAGAGTCATCTTGTGGTAGTCGATACAACAAATAAGCTCTGAAAAGTCTGATCAAATCTTCTTTAGAAGTTGGAGGAGCGATTTGTTTTTTTCCAGCCAGCAACCATTTCAATTGCTCTGGCCCAATCACTATATCTTCTGGATCGTCTTCAGTGAGGTCATCCTCTGTAGCAAAGGCTTCACCTTTAATCAACGAATTAAAAGCCACCATGTCTTTTACCATATCTCGACGAACCCGCTCATCAATGCGCTGGTCGAGCTGATAGCGAAATGCGGGAACGGCGATGAGAAAGGTGATTACTAAAATCAGCAAGTACCACAATAAAATCCGGGTGCGTGCTTCTCCAAATACTTGCTGCCAAACTGAAAACAGCTTTGGTATTTTAATTCCAGATATGCTTTCATTGGTCATTTGTCATTTGTCATTTGTCATTTGTCATTTCTCACCAATCCCCAATCCCCAATTCACACTCACTGAGATAAACGCCAAATCTTAATAGTATTGTCCTCACTACCGCTGATGAGGGTTTTGTCATCAGGACTGAAGGTAACGGATGTCACAGTGTTTGTATGTCCGGCTAATGTGAGAATTTCCTCTCCTGTGGCTGGATTCCAAAGTTTGATGGTGCGATCGCGGCTACCACTAGCAATCATTTTACCATCGGCACTGAAGGCTACGCTTGTCACAGTGTTTGTATGTTCCCCTAGGGTGCGAATTTCTTTTCCGGTAGCTAGATTCCAAAGTTTGATGGTGCGATCGCGGCTACCACTGGCTAAAGTTTTACCATCTGGGCTTATAGCCACTGCTGTTACTGTTTGAGAATTTCCTTCTAGTGTACGGATTGAGTATCCTTTGGTGAGATTCCAGATTTTGATTGTCTTGTCAAAACTGCCACTACCAAGAATCACGCTATCGGGACTGATGGCTACTGACCGCACCCAGAATGTATGCCCTATTAGTGTGCGAATTTGCTCTCCTGTAGCTAAATCCCATATTTTGATGGTGTTATCATCACTACCACTAAGCAGGGTTTGGCTATCAGCACTGATGGCTAGGGCATGAACTGAGTCAGAATGCCCTGTTAGAGTGCGAATTTGTTTTCCTGTGGTCAAATTCCAGATTTTGATGGTGTTATCATCATTACCGCTGACCAGAATTTTGCCATCTGGGCTAATTACCACAGCATTCACCTGCCCAGAATAGGTGTTAAGTGAAGAGATTTGGCTTCCGGTTGCGAGATTCCAAAGTTTGATTTTGCGATCGTCGCCACTGCTGGCAATGGTTTTGCCATCGGGGGTGATGGCGACGGATAAAACTGAGTTTTCGTGTCCTTGGAGGCTATTAACTAAGGAAACTTTTCCCAAGCTAATCTTTAATGATTGACCTGAAAGTGCGTCATTTTTAGCAGAATTATTATGCTGACTCAGCCTAGAGATCAAACTGGTCTGAATCCGGCGAAAATGTTTATACCAAGATTCGCCAAAGCCAAACAACAAAATAAAAGCGCTTAACAAGATGACAATTCTCAGTAAGGGGGAACTTTTTGGTAAGTCTGGTGCTTTTGTTGGTGGTATTTTCGCGGATGACTTACCTGCTGGTGGTAGTGCAAGAAGTTGTTTTGGAGTCAAGTCTCTGAGAACTTCTTCGGCTGACTGGTAACGTTCATAGATGTCTTTTTTTAAAAGCTTGTCGATGACAAAATCTAACTCAGGATTTAATGGACTCCGTAAATATTCCCGCCAATTACTCACCCAGGCATACCCAGATTCCATCCACAATTGAAAGGGGGAATTTCCCGTTAGCAGATGAAAACAGGTAGCCCCCAAACCGAACAAGTCGCTGGCGGGGAAAGCTTTCCCATCTCTAATTTGTTCTAGGGGAGAATAACCATGTGAACCAATGGATGTGCCAGCTTTGTGCTGAACTTGGGCGGTAAATTGCTTTGAGGAGCCAAAATCAATCAAGCTTAATCGCCCATCACTTTTATTGCGGATAATATTTTCTGGCTTGATATCCCGATGAATGACTTTGCGATCGTGGATAAACTTGAGGATGGGGAGTAAATCTA
>JBGTMK010000966.1:0-4417 GCA_041743605.1 Nostoc sp. | reverse complement strand
AGACGGCGATTTATCGCGTCTTTTGTCTTAACCGAACAGTATTGGTTTGTAAAGCCCCGGCGATTAGAAATCGCGGCTATGCAGACAAAACCCTTGATTTTGTATTAGTCCACGGAGGTGGACAATGCTTGTGTATTTGTGATTTCCAATCGCCCAATACTTTTAAAATTCCATTTCCAAGGGAAAAATGACGGTGAAAGTAGAACCAACACCTACCTGCGAGGCTAGGTTAATCTGGCCTTGCAATAATTTTACCAACCGCGAGACGATCGCTAATCCCAACCCAGTACTATCGGGAAGATAGGGGCGATCGCTAGCACTTACACGAAAATAGGGTTCAAATATTTGGTCTTGGTTTTCTGGTGCGATGCCAATTCCTGTATCAGAAACTGCGATCGCCCATCTCTGCTTCTCTAACACCTGACACATTATAATCACAGTCCCCGACTCTGTATAACGAATCGCATTACTAATAAGATTTGTGATAATCTGTTGCAGTTGGAAAGAATCTGCCATTACCTTTTCGGGAGCGCGATCGCAATCCACCACAATTTGTAAATTTTTTCCCGCAGCTAAAGGTTCTAACATTTCACACACATTACCAATTAATTCACGCACATCGGTAGGCGCTAATTGGAGTTTTATCTGTCCCGCTTCATAGCGCGAAAGTTCTAGTACATCATTAATCAGATGAAGTAACTGTCTACCATTGCGTAGTACTCGCTCAATATGTTCTAAATTGGTAAAGTTGTCTTTTATCTCAGTCTTGCGTCGTTGTTGGCGTAAAAAGAGATCCGAGTAGCCAATAATGGAAGTGAGGGGATGTTTCAATTCGTGGGCTAATTGGGAAAGATACTCTTGATTAGCGCTAATTAACCGCGTGAGTTCCTCATTATGGAGCGTTAGTGATGCTTGCAACCGGTGTAATTCCCGCAAGCGTTGCTCAACATAACTCTTGAAACATTGAGCGATCGCTTCATCTACAATCGCATCAATCAAACGCATGGAACGAATTATCTCTGATGGGGTTCCCTTCAATAAATCTGCTTGTATAGCATCAAATATTACTGTTCGCAGCAGATGATATTCTCTGGCAATTTCTGCTGGATCAAAGCCTTGTTCGGCTCGAATCGCTCCATGCTGAAAACTGGCAATAACCATTGACCGAATATCATTATCCTGAGATTTTGAAAGAACTGTCACCATTGCTTTCAAAAGATCAGGGATGTGATCCTTTACTGCTGTATAAGATAGTTCATCAGCACTTTCAATGCGTCTATCCTTACGAACTGCTGCAATCCATTTTTTGAGGATGGTATCCGTTTTTTCAGCCAGTACTTGACTAAAATCCATTATGTTAAATTCAGCTAGGAGATAGATGAGTAAACTTCCATATCCAAATAGTTTAGCGAGTGAAATGGATAATCACCAAAAAAATCGATATGTTCCACCTACCAAAAGAAATAGATTTTACACATTCTTTCGTTAGTTAGATTAACTAACCGTAAATAAAATTACGCGGTATAATATATATCTTAGAGTACATAATAAAACTCTTGCAGTTAACAGGATTGATACTTGACTTAATTAAATTTTTTAGCTCGCTGTGTAAGGATTTCACTCACAAAATAACCAAAATTAGAGATTTTTTTGATTACCGAAAAGCCAATGTAGGTACTTAGCTTCAGTATTAAAAGAAACAACATTTATCATAAAACAGATGTAGTTACTAAAGCATTTAATGTTATGTTCTACATATCGATGTTATAATGTCGATAATTTAGTATCTATTCGAGTAAGTCAGCCTAATCCAACGCATCACAGTGCGTGACGTTGGAGCGGAGGAACCAAATTGTGGGGCGAATCTTATAGAAAGTGAGGAGTTGAGAGTTAAAAGTGAAGAGTTTATAAAATTACAACTCAGCACTCGGAACTCAGCACTCAGCACTCTTAAAAGAAGGGCATCTCTCAGCCCTAGCCCGTCAGCTAACTTCGTCGGCATTGAGAGGAGACTGAAGAGACGGCATTTTTATAATGTTCCGATCTCATCAGTTTCCAAGGCTGGTACTGCTCAGACTTTTGTACCTGCACTTAAATCTGTTGAGGTTGTCAATGATATTTCAACTAAATTTAGCAGCGATCGCGGCGATCGCTGGACAAGCGGCGTGGAAAAAGACCAAACCCGTCATTTTTAGAGATGTCTTCTTTTTACCAGTATTGGGCTTCTTGGGAATAATTGTGCTGTGGTGGATTATTGCACTTGCCAACCATGAACTAATGCCCACCCCACCAGAAGCGCTAATCGCTAATTTAGACTACATCTTAAATCCCTTTTACCAAAGAGGCCCAGGCAACTTAGGAATTGGTTGGCTGTTGATAGCAAGTCTGCGTCGGGTATTAATAGGCTTTTCGTTAGGTGCGGTAGTAGCGATTCCTTTGGGGTTTCTAATTGGGATGTCCAGACCGGCAATGCTAGCGCTCAATCCCATCATTCAAATTTTTAAACCCGTATCGCCCCTAGCTTGGCTGCCCATCGCCTTAGCAATTTTCAACTTAGCAGATCCTTCCGCTATTTTTGTCATCTTTATTACCTCCTTATGGCCGACAATTATTAATACCGCATTAGGAGTTTCTAGCGTTCCCAAAGATTATTTAGATGTGGCACGAGTGCTGGAAATGCCACGTTGGCGACGAATTACAAAAATCATTTGGCCTGCAAGTTTGCCGTATATTTTTACAGGTTTGCGAATTAGTTTAGGCATAGCTTGGCTAGTAATTGTTGCCGTGGAAATGCTTACAGGTGGTGTTGGTATCGGCTTTTTTGTCTGGGATGAATGGAGCCGTTTAAATCTAAGTTCAGTCTTTTTAGCTGTGTTGATAATTGGCTTAACTGGGTTAATCCTAGATTATGCCGTGGACAAAATTCAAGAATTAGTAACCCATCGCCCTAGAACTTCCAACTAACAAAATTCGGCTGCTATCAAAACAGCAAAATGTAACTATACTCTGCGCTTGAAGCGTGAGTAATTGATCACCAATGGAGCTACAAAAATGGGTGATAATAACTGGACTCGACGAGATTTTATTAAAGGAATCGGAGCAACCACAACCGGAATAGCGCTATCTTCCTGTGGAATTTCAGGAGATAGATCAGCTAAAGGACTAACTGAAGAAGCCTTAGCCGTGCAACCAGTAGTTAGATGGCAAGACCTAGAAAAATCTGACCTTACCATTGGTTACGTTCCCGTTAATGATTGTGCGCCATTTGCGATCGCCTGGAAAAAAGGTTTCTTCCGCAAATATGGTTTGAACGTTACACTCAACCGCGAAGCCAGTTGGGCTACCTCCCGCGACGGTTTAATTTTTGGTCGCCTGGATGCTTCCCCCGTAGTATCTGGTGCTGTCACCAACGCTAGAATTGGTGCTGAAGGGGCACGCCACGCCCCTTTGTGTGCAGCCATGACCATCCACCGCCACGGTAACGCCATGACCATGAACAAAGCCATGTGGGATTTTGGGCTGCGTCCGTGGTACGAGTATCAACAACAATATGGCGATGGTGCTTTAGAAGCTTTTGGGCGTGATTTCCGAGGTTACTTTGAGAAGCAGCCGTCAGAAAACAAAGTCTGGGCGGTAGTACTAAGTTCTGCCATTTACGAATACTTTGTCCGCTACGTATCCGCCGCCGCTGGTGTTGATCCGCTTAAAGAGTTTCGGATCATCATCGTTCCGCCCCCTCAAATGGTTACAAACGTGCGGATTGGTGCAATGCAAGCTTACATGGTTGCAGAACCCTGGAATACAAGGGCAATTACAGGCAACGAAAACATCGGCTTTACTTTTGCACAAGGTAAAGAAGTCTGGTTGGGACACCCAGATAGACTTTTAGGGGTGATGGAATCTTTCATCGACAAATACCCCAAAACCTATCGTTCTTTAGTCAAGGCGATGATTGAAGCTTGCCAGTATTGCAGCAAAGTAGAAAACCGCCAAGAAGTAGCCGAACTGATAACAGAGCGTTCCTTTACAGGTGCTAAACCTAAAAAGAAAGATGCCCCAATTGCAAAGTTTACAAGTCCGGGAATTCTCGGCAACTACAACTATGGCGGCTTTGACGGCAAAGACCGTACCATCAAAGCCGCTGATACCACGATTTTCTTCGATATTCCTGACAACCTTCCCAAACAGCCAGCAGAACACTCCACATTCTTATGGAGATCAAGAAGTATCTGGATGATGACACAAGCAGCACGGTGGGGACAAATTAAGGAATTTCCCAAAAATGCCGAGAAACTAGCAGAACTTGGCTGGAGAACAGATTTATATCGGGAGATAGCATCTGAAATGGGCATTGAGTGTCCCAAGGATGATTACAAGGTCGAACCACCAGAAGTATTTATAGATAAGAAAGGCTTCG
>JBGTMK010000965.1:0-2977 GCA_041743605.1 Nostoc sp. | reverse complement strand
CTAGTTTTTTGGTTCGCGAGTGATACTCGCGAACCAACTTCTTTTTGTCCAAAGTCCAATAGAACAGAAAGGAGGGCTAATTAATGCATTGAGGTGGGGGGTGCTTTTAGGTCTGATTTTCGGATGGGGTAAAGCAGAGATCAAAACTTTTGAAACTTTAACATGGCCTTGGAAAAAGACACGGAAAGATTTGTTTGATGGACTTATTTCTGGACTAAAGTGGGGACTGCTTTTTTCGTTGGTTTTAGCTCCAATATATGGATTTTTGAGAGGTTCTGAAGGATCGCCTTTTTATCTGGGTACATTCTTTGCGAACTATGGAACAGAGCTACCGGGATTGAAGTGGGGGATTGGGTATGGACTGAGTTTGGGGATAAGTTTGGGGCTGACCTTTGGGCTGATTAATGCCATCAAAGGCTCTGAAATAGAAACTAAAACTATTCCCAACCAGGGCATTTGGAGATCAGCTATGAATGTCGGAGTTACTGGGTTGATTGCCTGGCTAATTTTTGTTCCGACTTATTGGTTTAATAGACTGTTGATTATTATTTTTTATAAGGGATTGATTTTCAACATATCGGCTTGGGGGGAAAGCTCGCTGTTCGATTTAATAACACCTGGTCTGAGATGGGGACTGCTGTTGGGATTAATTTTTGGTGGCGGAGTAGCCTGCATCAGACATTTTACCTTGCGTCTCATCCTTCACCGCAACAACTATATCCCTTGGAACTATGCCCGCTTCCTTGATTACGCCAGCGATCGCATTTTTCTGCAAAAGGTTGGCGGCGGTTACATCTTCGTCCATCGTATGCTACTGGAGCATTTTGCCAAGATGGAGTTGAAAAAGGGACAAAGTTGAAGAAGATGGAGCTTATCTTGGTGGGGTTCCGTTCCAAGAGAATGTTGGTTCACCTTCGCAATAGGCATCACCGTGCCAAAAAAGGTTTTTTGTACGAATCGGAAAATTCTGAGCTACGACCGAGCAGAGTCGTTGCGCGGTCGCACCTCACGGACGCAGTTAATAGATAAAAATCTATGCCAAGGGAGCTATTTTCAGTCATTAACTAATAATACTGCCACCAGGATTTTTTGACTTTGTATAGATGAAAATGTGGTCTAGAGTCACTCTAGATTAGTTTTTAGAAACTTTTTACCGCAAGTTTACCGCGTCCTGAAGGGTCAATGACTGATCTGGTCTATTGATGTTGTAAACTCCCATTGATTCCAGTTAAACGTTTTGTTTTTCTTACGCAATTTAAGTTGTATAGTTTCTGATAGTCGTTCATCTTTACAAAATTGTTTAAATTCTTCACTTGTTAAATCAAGTATCAGTTCTCTACCATATTGATTTTTGGCTTTGATAAAATTAGTTCTTTTCAATGGTTTTATAATATTGTATTTTGGTCTGTGTTTAGTAAAATGCTCATTTTCTTTGTTATCTATTTCATGCCATATACATTTTTCTAAAATGATATATTCAAAATTATCTTTCCCGGATTCATTCCAATCACTTTGTAAAAGTTTATTAGCATGAATATTTCTATTTAATGCCGATTTATGTGTTAACCAGCGTGATTTTAAATCTTCTGTTTTACCCACATAGCAATCACCAGTTATTTTGTTTTTAATCATGTAAATACCAGCACTCATTTTAATTACCTCATAGTTATTGCAGGTTTTTATACTTTAAAGGTAGCCAATGAGCTTTGAAAGTTACCATCACTGCCAAAGCTAAAGTAGACCCAGGTGAGATATTCTAAGCAGCCCCAAAACTTATCATCTATACAGAACAGCAACTAAGCAGGACAAGAATTTGAATCAAGCTTTCTCAAATCCTCAATCCGACAGCACCCCCGCTTCCAAAGCTGCCTTTGGTTTTTATCTACAGGATGGTAATAAGCCCAAATACTTCCATCTGCTGCTGAATATAAGGAGATAATAAAAACCTTTTGTGTACCAAAGTTACAGGTACTTACCTCAATCTTTTCTTTGACAGTAAACGTCTGTCCTGAACTATTAGTTGCTGTTGATAATTTTTCATAGGCTGGTTTTTTTGCTAATTGCGGTTGCTCTGTTTCTATCTCTGATTGCTCATGTTCAGCAGAGGTATTTTCAATCAAAGCAGTTGATGATGATGAATTAACTGGTGCGGCTTCGAGAGTTGTCGGTAAAGCTAACTGTTCATTCTCTGCTTCTATTGTTTGAGGCACAGCGTCATAACTCAGGGCAGAGCTACTGTTTAATTCTGGAACTTCAATGCTTTGACTCTGGTTATTATTTACTTCTAATTCCGGCTCAACAGGCTGATTTTCTATTGGTACGCTAGTTGATGCTGATGAAGATTGTGCAGGATTATTATCGTCTGTGGCAGTAGATTTTTGCTTGACGACACGTAAAATAGCTGGCGGGAGCTGCGCGGCATCTGATGGTGATGGTAAACTATTAGTCTTGGTGGATTTACGTTTAGGCATAATAAATTATTGCAGCAATGCACTCTTAAACGTTGATTAAATTACCCGAAGAACCGGAATAACTACACTTTTTTTGTCAGGTTAGCTCTCAGTTAGCTCGGTAGTATCAACCTGTTGTATCGGTTGAGATATCTGAAGTTGAAGATTGCTCACGCTCCTGTAATTTAATGCACTCCCCTGATTGAATTACTAAGCTAGTCCCGACACGTCGCACATTAAAATTCCAGAAACACTTCACCGATTTGGGGGGTAAAAATCCTCGGAGTCTCAGTTTAAAGTCCTTGGTTGGCTCCAAATTCATCCGAGGTTTACGTTGAATTTTGACTTCGACTATCCCTTTTTCAAAATCCTGATATACGACAAGACCTTGTACAGAAAAGTTATCAGCTAGTGACTGAAATTCTGCCTTAACTGATTCGGTATATTCCGATGGTGTCTTCACACTTATTAAACTCACATCTAATCCTATGCCATTTGGTGATAATAGTGTTCTGGGGTAAACAGTC
>JBGTMK010000964.1:0-23470 GCA_041743605.1 Nostoc sp. | reverse complement strand
GAGATTTAGGACTATCTGACGCAGCTTTGGATAACGCCAATATTCTCTTTAGCGAGTTTGGCAAGTCCTGGATTGTCCAGTTGTTAAACATGACCAATGAAGAAATCGAAATGTTCTGCGACGAGAAGCGTGGACACAAAGGCTCGATTATGGCATTGCAACGCAAACTCTTGCGGATGGATAGCTTGAAGTATATGCGAGCAGTTTGCCCCCAGAATTACATTAGTAAAATTGTCCAATGTCTGGAATCTGGGAAGAATGTTGTGATAGAATTCGGTTCCCAGTCTAATATGCTCTCTTATATGTTGGTGACAAATATGATCACCAGGCGGATTCACGAGCATTACGTCAAGAAAGCAGATAAATTTTTGCAAAGCAAAAATCCTAGCGATCGCCCCACACCATTGATGATTACCATTGAAGAGGCGCATCGTTTTCTTGATCCAGCGATCGTACAAAGTACTATCTTTGGGACTATTGCTCGTGAATTGCGTAAGTACTTTGTCACACTTTTGGTAGTTGATCAACGTCCGTCGGGCATAGATAATGAAGTTATGTCCCAGATCGGGACTCGCATTACCGCTTTGCTGAATGATGAAAAAGACATTGATGCAATTTTTACGGGTGTATCTGGTGGTAGCGGACTGCGATCGGTGTTGGCAAAGTTAGACTCGAAGCAACAAGCTTTAATATTGGGTCACGCTGTCCCTATGCCAGTAGTAGTGCGTACTCGGCCTTATGACGCAACTTTTTACGAAGAAATTGGTGAGCCAGCCTGGGAAGAAAAACCTGACGCAGAAGTATTCGCAGCGGCAGAACTAGCCAAAGCTGACCTTGGTTTCTAGATTGTCATTTGTCAGTTGTCATTAGTCATTTGCAAACAACCAATGACCAATGACCAATGACCAATGACCAATGACCAATTCGTAACATCCCTCCATCCTGACAGCAAATTAAGTTCGGTTATCCGGCTAGTTTTGGCAACAGAAGAGGAGTTTTTGGCGTCACTATAGATATAGTCAGTAATTTCAAGGAAGTTTAATTTTTTTGCAAACAGGCAATTTTGAATTATAATTAGAGGCTTTATCTTAAGATACTTTACTATCTGCCTGATTTATCGTACTATAAAGCTAAGTGAACTCATACCGACTTCGGATTTATCGGTTGCTGTAAGTGACTGCTAAAAAGAAGAATTCTCAAAAAGAACCAGCGTGCTTATAAAAGATTAGATCGAAAATTTAGGAAAGGTAGGGGAACCTATCATTGGGAGCTTACCGTCTTAACAACGGCTGTATCAATTGATTAATTGCTTTTGGTAGCTCCCAATATTTCGTGATAGATGTACTACTTTTTCCAAACCATTTTAGTAAGAAAACATACATTTTATTTACGGAGTAGAGGACATCGCACCAATGCCTACTGTCAATACCCAAACGGAAAACCTCAACACCAAATTCACGGCTGATATGGTGCGAACCTATCTGCGAGAAATTGGTCGTGTAGCACTACTAACCCGTGAGCAAGAAATTGTTTTTGGGAAGCAGGTGCAACAAATGATGACGCTCATCGACGCTAAAGAAGCTTTGGCGAAGAAGTTGCAACGGGAACCGAGTCCACAAGAGTGGGCTGACCACGTTCAAAAATCGGAAACCGAGATACAACAAACGGTGGCGCAAGGTAAGCGGGCAAAGCAAAAAATGATCGAAGCGAATTTGCGCTTGGTTGTTGCTATTGCCAAAAAGTACCAAAAGCGGAATATGGAGTTTCTGGATTTAATCCAGGAAGGAACACTAGGATTAGAGCGGGGTGTGGAGAAATTTGACCCAATGAGGGGTTATAAATTCTCGACTTATGCTTACTGGTGGATTCGCCAAGCGATTACCCGTGCGATCGCTCAACAAGGTCGTACTATCCGCTTACCCATCCATATTACCGAGAAACTGAACAAAATCAAAAAAGTGCAACGCGAGTTGGCTCAAACCTTGGGGCGATCGCCTACTCCAGCCGAAATTGCCAAAGAACTGGAAATAGAACCTGCTCAGATCCGCGAGTACCTGAACATGGCGCGTCAACCAGTGTCTTTGGATGTTAAGGTTGGCGATAACCAGGATACTGAGTTGCAAGAAATGCTCGAAGATAACGGCCCATCACCAGAGTATTACACCAACCAGGAATTCTTACGCCAAGACTTGAACAACCTGCTAGCAGAACTAACCCCGCAACAGCGAGAAGTTGTAGCTTTACGCTTTGGTTTAGAAGATGGTAACGAAATGTCATTGGCGAAAGTAGGTGAGAGATTAAATCTCAGCCGTGAACGCGTCCGCCAGTTAGAGCATCAAGCTTTGGCTCATCTGCGTCGCCGTCGTGCCAATGTCAAAGAATACGTTGCTAGTTAAAACTAGAGACGCGAAATCCCGCGTCTCTACACCACCTTGGTGATGCGCCTCCTGAATTCAGGGGGCGATTTTTTTGCGCTGAAAAATCACGCTTTGAGGAGTATACAGCACTTCCGGCAGCTATGAGGTACATCCTAAAAGCTGAAAGCGATGATAGGAGAGGGGCAAGGAGAAAACTATATTGCATAATAGCCGGAAGCGCTGTAATCCATAATTTCATCAGAGAGTATTGTTGTTAATATCGTGAAGAATGCGATCGCCCAAAATCATCGTCTAATGAAAACTTGGAGACTAGATCCCCGACTTTTCAAAGAAGTCGGGGATCTGAATGACGTGTGAGGGAAAGTGCGTAGTTTACCGCCGTAGGCATCGCTCTCACTTCAACTCAACTCAAAATAATCGCGATCGCACAAAATTATCGTGTAAGAGAAAGTGCGTAGTTTACTGCCATAGGCATCCCTCTAACCAACAATTGAAGTCTCTATCTCTACCTCTTGTCAAAGGGGTTGAGCAATTACCAAAAATTTACAATGAATTCCCTTTTGTGGGCATCTCGGAAGGTGCCCGATTCGGTACCGATGCGGGGTATACAGGGTTAATATACTGTATCGTTACTTGTGAACACCGTTCAGTACTATCACAACTTTTAGCCTTCCAACCTTCTAAATTGTCTGCTTGCTCGATCAAAAAAGTGTCGGTAATGTAGGAGACAATCGGCATATTCGTCCCGGCATAGACGGGATTTTGTCCAGATAAAATAAATTGATCGCCAGAAGACTGAACCACCATTCTTTGTTGGACGACATCATTCTGACCATTGGAATAGCGCACATTAACGGTCATTGTGCCAGAATTTCCCGTTAAATTTAGGAGTCCATCAAAAGATTTCCCATTCATACGCCACTGAAGTTTCCAAATGCCATCTAGAGGGGATATTGTGGAGGCTGGGTAAGTGGAAAAACCTGATGATGGAAGCGATTGAGCATAGTTTACTGCCGTAGGCATCGGTATTGTTATAGCCCCGGCAATATCAATTACTGATAAAAAAGTAAATGTGTAGATTGTCGTACTGAATCTAATCAGTTTAGTAAAGTTTAGTTTAAAGCGCCCAGTTTTCATAACTTTTTGGTGTGCTTTTTGGATAAATTTCATCAGATAATTGTAGAGACGTTCGATAAAACGTCTCTACACTCTTTGCTAGATAGGTTCATTTATGACATCTGGTGCAGTTTCACCACCAGGTTGTCCGTTATTTGGTTGATTAGGAGGGGGAGTCGTGGGTGATGACTGTAGGCGCTGGAGAACGTATATTGCTTTTTGGTAACTAGCAGTATCATTGGCTTGCTGGAATAAATTTACAGCTCTTTGTAAATCTTCAAACGCACCTTGACGATCGCCTGAATCGCGGCGGAACAAGCCGCGTTGGTAAATCGCAACACTATTGTTTGGTTCGTAACTCAGCACTGTGTTTAAATCCTGAATCGCTGCGGGTAACTGTCCCAAGCGGCGCAATGTCAACGAGCGGCTGATGTAGGCTCTAGAAAACCGGGGATCGATAGTGATCGCTTGAGTCAAATCGGCGACAACACCTTGGCGATCGTTAAACATGGCACGAGCTAGCGCCCGGTTGAAGTAAGAGTGAGGCACATTAGGTGCAAGCCGAACAACTTGGTCAAAATCGGCAAAGGCACCTTGACCATCTTTCAAACTGCGGAGGATAGATCCTCGGCTGTAGTAAGCTGATACATCGTAAGGATCGAAACGCAAGACGGCGGTAAAATCTGCAACTGCACCTTGCTTATCGCCTAGATAATACCGCCCTACCCCTCTGTTGTAATAAGCGACGGCATTATTGGGATTGAAGCGAATCGCCTCATCATAGTCGGCGATCGCACCTTTTTTATCGCCTATCTTGTAACGAGCATTGGCACGATTGTAATAAGCAATGCTACTTTTAGGGTCGAGAGCGATCGCTTGGCTAAAATCATTGATCGCTGCGGTGCTATTACCTTGTTGGGACAGTCCCCGTGCTAAGAAATCGCTCGAAGCTTGGGGATTTTGCATCCGTTCTTGGGGTTTATCCGTACTGGGGGAACTGTCTACCTTCAACCCAGTGAGTCCAACCTGCCCAGATAAAACGATCGCCTTATCAATGGGAACTGCTGCACTAATTCCAACTTTTAGCGTAGTTGATATTTCTTGCCCCGATTGGAGTTGCTTCTTGTCCGTATCTGTGTCAGCTTTACCATGAACTCCAATCACTTTACCATCAATATCAAACACCGGCCCCCCACTCATACCGCCTGCTGTTGAAATCGCGTATTGCAACGAGTAGCCACCGTCGCTCAAAGCCGCATCCTTCGATTCCCAAATCGTTCCTGGTTGGAAATCATAAACACGATTTTCAGCAATTCTGTTTAAATCATTGTTAACTGGATAACCAAAAACAAACATTTTACTGCCCAGCCTTGTTTGATTAGGGCTTTTTAATTCGGCTACTGGATAGTTTTTATCACTGCTAAAACTAAACAAGGCTAGGTCGTTACTCCCTTTAATGTTAGTTCCTAAACTTTTAACACTTGTAGGGTTAATGGGATGAGAGACTCCATCGCTAGTGCGAATGTTAGCTGGCTTAGGCCCACCAGATGGATTAACCACATGATTGCAAGTAAGGACGGTGTAAGTGCTTCCCTCGCGCTTGATAATAAATCCAGAACCATCACTACCTTTACCTACACCAACTCCAGTCGGTCTGTTTACTTGCACAGTAATGGTGTTAGCGTACTGGGCAATTTCTGAAGAAGGTTTAACAGCAAAAGCTGCCGATTGAACGATGACTATTGCAGCAACACTGGCAGTTCCACTGATGACTGCACAAGGAAAATTAGAGCGAAAAAAGTTTAGGTTCATATATAGTAAAAAATAGTTAATAACTACCCTGAAGTGAGTTAGCAGATTGCCCAAACAATTGTTGAAACCTAGCAGTTGGAATAGCCCAACTCAAGGTTTCCATTTGCTCAAATAAACCTTGACTTGGCATTGTGCCATCGGCAAAAATAAAGGCGATGATGCCTTGGAGAGGATATTTCAAGCCGCCATTAATCGCAATTAAGCGGCCATATCGATCCAAAACTGGGCCCCCGCTCATTCCGGGTTCAATCTGATTGGTATAGCCAAGTTGATACCCTTGTTGTAAAGCTTGGTTTGGCAGCATCCCGATATAGCCTTGAGTTAATGCAAAGGCTTGTAAGCCCCAATCGCGAGTATCTGCAAGGGTGTTAGCATTAATGACGCGCCAATTGGGAAATCCCGAAGCATAAACAATTTCACCAACAGATAGGATGTTAGAGTTGCCGATCGCTACGACTTTGTAAAGGCGATCGCTGCTAAATTGCACCAAGGCTAAATCGTCATTTCCCAACTGCGCGGAATGCAGCCGAACACCCTTATGAGGCTGACCATCCGCTGTTAATATGGTGTAGCCATTACCTCCGACTTCAGCCACAACATGAGCATTTGTGAGTACTGTGTAGGTTTGTCCTTGATGCCTGATAATGACTCCCGAACCAGTCCCTTGATCGCCTAAAATTCTCACCGTTACTAATTTAGCGATCGCTGACACCGAATCAGGAAGAGTAGCACCCGTTCCTGGAAATTGAGCGATCGCCTGGGACATTTGATGCAATTGAAGGTCAGTATCCGTGAAAGCTGGGTTAGCTGCGGCAGAAGGCGATGCTAAGGGGGAAGCAGAAAATACCGCAAACACTCCCAACTGAACAACCCACATCCAGATTGGACTTAAAAGGAGCGATGCCCGTGGCGGGCTACGCCTACGTAAACCAACTTTGTTACTTTCCACAGCCATTTCAGAAGCAGAAGATTTTGTAAACCTGTATATAGAGACGTTGAAGGCAACGTCTCTATGGCAATTGCTAAAGTCTAAATAGAACCGCCACCCGTCCCCGCACCTGGAACTGGAGTATAGTTTCCTGGATTGGGGGCTGTATAATTTCCTGGATTGGGGGCAGTAGGCATCCCGCCAGATTCATTAGCTAATTGATTAACCGCTTCTTCTAAGCCCACAGCAGCCGGAATGATTTCTTCCTCACCACCTACACCGGTTCGTTCCATGAAGCCACTGCTTTCAACTACATTGGAACCACTACCCCGTTGACCAAACCGGACAATTCGGGCTAAGACATTGCCGGGATTGCGGGCATTTTCCCCTCTGAGTAGGGTCATGATCACATTGTTGGGGTTGCAACTTTCGGCAGCGTTCACAAAACAAATCACGCTGTAACCATTGACCTTGCCAGTTGTCAGCAGCAAGTTACTTAATCTGCCACCATTTTGCGCTACTGTCGCCGTCATTCGTTGAGAAACCATCTGACACCGTTGTTGGGGTGACATATCATCACTTGCCGTCTGCCAAACGATTAAAGGTGATGGCAAAATCCGACCGTTCACTTGGACGAGGGTGGCTGGGTCAGATCCCACTCGACCGCAGATAAAAGATGTTCCGCTAGCAACTGGCGCGTTTGAATAGGGATTCCCACTTGGCACAGGTGCGTTTGGATAGGGATAGGAATTTCCACTTGGCACAGGTGCGTTTTGATAGGGATAGGGATTCCCACTTGGCACAGGTGCGTTTGGATAGGGATAATTTTGTGCCATTGCTGGAGACACCGCAGCACCAGAAAGGGCGATCGCACTCACCAAAAATTGAGCTACTAACTTGAATTTCATAAATAAATTCCTAAATTGAATTGTTGTCACTCGTAGTTCCTGAAACCATCTATGCGGCAGAAACAAAGTATTGTTCAGTAACTCTTCTCTTTCCCTGCTACCCCAGATTGACTCAGGAAATAACTGTTCTTAACCCAACTGTTTTGATTTAGCTTAGGTTAAAGCTTTACGAAAAAAACTAATTGGTATAGAAATAGCAAAGACACTCTTGGTTGAAAAGCTATAAATAACAAGTGTTTCTTGACTAGCTAATAACCCAAGTTGCGAGTTATCAAAATGATTAGATATCAAAATGGCTCGTTATCTAAATATACTGCTTGGTATAAAGTTTGACGGTAGGAAAAAGTCGGAAAAAAGTCGGATCTTTTTAGTACCAGGACTAAAGCTGGCTATCACACTTAAATCAACTTATTGGGTGCGTCAGAATCACAAATCCTCAATAATCGAATCTATAACTTCGTCTGACGCACCCGACTCTATGTGCTAGTTGCCTAATTATGCATATATTTACGTAATTTTTTTGAATAAATAAAGCTTATAGTGCGAATATCGGAGTTAATTTAGTATTTTTACGAAAATAAATGACGGTTGAAGAAGCGATGCCTACGGCGGGCTACGCCTACGCACTAGTTGAGCAATTATTAGAACGGGGACGCTTAACAAAAGTTCAAGAGATTGTATTTCGTCAATCTTGGGCAGGACAGACATACTCAGAGATGGCTGTAGAGTCCGGTTACGATTGTGGTTATATCAAAGACACTGGCTCGGAATTATGGCGATCGCTCTCTCAAGCTTTAGGAGAAAAAGTTACCAAAAATAACCTGCACACAGTACTGAAGCGAATCGCAGAGAAACAAAAGCACACAAATCTTCAACCCTCCACCAACTGCACAAGCTGGGGGGAAGCAATCGACGTTTCCCAATTCTATGGACGTATTGCTGAATTAGAAACCCTCAGCCAATGGATTGTGAGCCATCGCACTCGTCTAGTCACATTGTTAGGTATGGGTGGTATGGGGAAAACCGCGCTTTCGGTGAAGCTAGCAGAACAATTGCAGGGAGAATTTGAATATGTTATCTGGCGATCGCTCCGGCACGCACCTTTTTTCTCTGACAAGGTGACGGACTGCATCAAAATCCTTTCTCATCAACAAGTTACCACATTGCCCGCTTCCCCCCATGAGCAAATTACTTGTTTAATTGAGTACCTCCGCAAATCTCGATGCTTGCTGGTTTTGGATAATTTCGACACATTATTACAGCAAAAAAAAGGGGGAGGCTCTTACCGTGAGGGTTACGAACCCTATGGCGAACTCCTGTGGCGATTAGCAGAAACTAAACATCAAAGCTGTGTTCTGCTCACTACGCGGGAAAAACCTACTGAAGTTGCCGCCCTTGAAGGTGATGGTTTGCCAGTTCGTACCCTTGCTTTATCAGGATTAGAAGTTGCAGCCGGACAAGCAATTTTGACACTCAAAGGGCTATCAGGCTCGGAAGACGAAACCCGCCACCTGATTGAGTGTTACCGTGGTAATCCACTAGCTTTGAAAATTGCTGCCACCTCGATTCGGGACTTACATGAAGGCAATATCGCCAGTTTCTTTGCTGAAGGCACAACTGTATTTAGGGGCATTGGCAATCTTTTAGAGCAGCAATTCAAAAGACTCTCCACCTTGGAACAGCAAGTGATGTACTGGCTAGCAATTAATCGGGAGAAGCTTTCCTTGACAGAATTGCAAACAGCTTTCACACCAACATTGCCTAAGCCTAAGTTAATGTCAGTCCTCGAATCTTTACGCTGGTCTAGCTTCATAGAAAGCAATACTGGAGGATTCACACAGCAACCTGTGGTGATGGAATACGTGACAGACTGCTTGATTGAACAAGTCTGTGAGGAAATAGTTACAGAATCACCGCAATATCTACTAACCCATGCTTTGATGCAAGCTCAGGCAAAAGATTACATCCGCGATAGTCAAATTTACTTAATTGTACGACCTATCCTAAATCAGCTACAAATAACCCTTGGCTCTGCTCATCAACTTGAGTATAAACTTGGCAGACTAGTTAGAAAGCTCCAAAATGAAAAACTCCACCCACAAGGGGACACGGGAGATAACCAAGATTCAATGCCCAATGCCCCATCCCCAGATCCAGTTGGATATGGTGGCGGTAATGTGTTGAATTTACTGACACAATTAGAAACGGATTTAACTGGGTATGATTTTTCTCGTCTCACCATCCGTAACTGCGATTTACGCTCACTTAAATTACATCAAGTCAACTTTAGCCAAACCACCTTTCGAGATTGTGTTTTTGCTGCAACCTTTGGCGGCATTACTAGCGTCGCCTTTAGTCCAGATGGGCGCTGCCTTGCTACCAGTGATACAAATGGTGAAATTCATGTTTGGGATGTCACCAATAGTAAACAACTCTTTAGCTATAAAGAACATAACAGTTGGGTGTGGAATATTGCTTTTAGTCCTGTGCATCCAGTTTTAGCTAGTTGCGGTCAAGATCATAAAATTAAACTTTGGAACACTACCACAGGAGAATGTTTTAAAACGCTATGTGGTCACACTAGCATTGTCACAGCGATCGCATGGAGTCCTGACGGTCAACTCCTTGCTAGTACTAGCTATGACCACACAGTTAAAGTTTGGCATTTAGTCACAGGGAAATGTCTGCAAACTCTGGAAGGACATCATGCTTGTGTGTGGAGTGTAGCTTTTCATCCCGCAGGTGAAATTTTAGCATCGGCTGGTGAAGATAACACAATCAAGCTGTGGGATTTAGCAACTGGATGCTGTGTGCAAACCTTAGAAGGGCATCAGCATTGGGTAAAAGCGATCGCCTTCAGTCCAGATGGACAAATATTAGCAAGTGGCAGTTTTGATCAAACGGTGAAAGTGTGGAATTTACATACTAAAGTGTGTTTTATGACGCTACTGGCACACGCAGGAGTCGTCACCTCGGTAGCATTCAGTCCCCAAGGCGATCGCTTGGTAAGTGGCAGCTATGACCAAACGGTGAAGATTTGGGATATAAACACTAGAAAATGTCTGGATACGCTGGAGAAGCATACAAATCGCATTTGGTCAATTGCTTTTCACCCCCAAGGAAACTTAATTGCTAGTGGTGGAGATGACCACGCGGCTAGAGTCTGGGAACTTCAGACTGGACAGTGTACTAAAACCTTCCAAGGAAACAGCAATGCTGTTTATGGAATTGCTCACAGTTGGCAGCAAAACTTACTTGCTAGTGGACATGAAGACCAGACAATTAAACTCTGGGATGTTCATAACCCACAAGACTTAAAGATTGACCTCCAGCCTTTTCGTGTACTACATGGACATAGCAATCGGATTTTTTCTATTGCCTTCAGTCCCAACGGACAGTTTCTCGCCAGCGCCAGTGCCGATCGCACTATTAAACTTTGGAGTCCCCATACAGGGCAATGCCTGAAAACCTTGCATGGTCATGGTAGTTGGGTCTGGGCGATCGCTTTTAGTCCAGACAGTAACCTCCTTGCTAGTGGCAGCTACGACCATACAATTAAGATATGGGATGTACGTTCTGGTGAATGTTTGCAAACATTACAGGGGCATCCTGGTTCTGTGTTGGCGATCGCCTTTAGTCCTGATGGCAAAACTCTTTTCAGCAGTGGCTATGAAAAGATAGTTAAATGCTGGGATATGGAAACAGGAACCTGTCTTCATACTTTGGAGGCTGACTCCAACCGTGTTTGGGCAGTTGCAGTGAGTCCAGATAGTCAATATGTTGCCAGTGGTGGTGATGAATCCTTGGTGCGACTGTGGGACATTGATACAAAGGTTTGTCTACGTACATTCTCTGGACATACCGGCCAGATAATCTGTATTTTGTTCACCCCCGATGGCGATCGCTTAATTACCGGTAGTGGCGATCGCACGATCAAAATTTGGAATGTATTTACTGGAGACTGCCTAGTGACACTAGAGAATCATTTCAATTGGGTGTGGTCGCTTAGTCTAGTCCCAGATGCTCAAACTCTTTTCAGTAGTAGCTGGGATGAAACAATCAACTGTTGGAATATGACTACAGGGCAATGTCAGCAAACTTTCAGACCAGCCCGCCCGTATGAAGGCATGATTATTGATAGGGTGTCAGGGTTGACTGAAGCAGAGTTAGCAACTTTAAAAGCTTTAGGGGCGTTAGAAGTGAATTAAAAAAGGGACTGGGAAAACTTGGAAGGGGATTCAGACCTAAACCTTGTTTTTTCGCGCACAGTTTCGTAGAGAAGAAAACTCTTCCTAGTCCCCAATCCCCAGTCACCAGCCCCCAGTTCACTTAGTTGAAAAACGTTTCAAATCTTGTAAAACTTCGGTGGCTGATTGATAGCGATCGCTAAAATGATAACAAACCATCTTATCTAAAATTGCCGCTAACTCTTCACTTACTTGCACCGATTGCCGCCAGATCACATTCCCCGTTTCTGGATCTGGGTGGAGTTCTTGCGGTGGTATCCCAGTTATGGCTTGAATCGCAATCATTCCTAAAGCGTAAATGTCACTGCACAAGCGGGGATGACCGGCAAATTGTTCTGGAGGTGCATAACCCCGCGTCCCGATGGCTACTGTGGCTAATTCTGTTTGCTCACTACTAGGCGGTTGCATTAATTTGACAGCACCAAAGTCAATCAACACCAGCCGATTATCTTGAGTACATCTAATAATATTAGTCGGTTTGAGATCACGATGAATCACTCGATGCTGGTGAACAAATTCTAGAACTTCTAAAACTTGTTTGAGCATCTCAATTACAAATGATTCATTCTGTACATTTTGCACAGGTGGTAATTCTTCACTTAGGGTATGTCCCTCAATATATTGTTGAATTAAATAGAATTCTTGGTTATCTTCAAAATAAGCAAGTAGTTCGGGAATTTGATGATGTTTACCCAAAGATTCTAAAATTTCAGCTTCACTATTAAATAACCTGCGGGCAACTTGCAAAAAGCGTGTATCTTGACGTGCTGGCATTAACTTTTTCACTACACAAGTAGGATTACCCGGTCGTTGAGTATCCTGTGCTAAATAAGTCCGACCAAATCCCCCAGAACCCAGAGTTTGAGAGATTTTGTAGCGTCCACTCAAAAGCAAATCACCTGATTTTATTTCTGGTGAATCAATTGGGGGAAGAAAATCAATAGAAGAGTCGGGAATTGCTGTTTTGTCTTCTAAGAGTACATTTAATTGGGCGATCGCTTCTTGTTGTTTTTCAACTTGCAGAATAATCACCTGAGTTTGTCGCTGATTTTGG
This sequence comes from Nostoc sp., assembly GCA_041743605.1. Lineage (GTDB taxonomy): Bacteria > Cyanobacteriota > Cyanobacteriia > Cyanobacteriales > Nostocaceae > Nostoc. The sequence continues at coordinate 11,027 of JBGTMK010000964.1, read as the reverse complement.
TAGCTAGTATAAGCAATTACACAAATACTACTAAGCACCAAAGCAAGGGCAGAAGGAATTAACGGCACCCATCCGGCTTGTAAAAACAAAGCAACGCAGATTAATACTAACCCAAGTAGAGTTATCCCTACTACCACTAGCAAAAGCAATGGATTTTGCGATCGCCATGCTAAAACACTACCTAAAAGCGACCAACCCCACACCCAAATAAGTTCCACCCAGTCTGGCCAATACCAAATTAGCGATCGCCCATCCAACACTGTGCTGATAAGTTGACTTGCTATCTGTGCATGAATAAACAAAGCAGACATTCTAGCTGGTTGATCTGGCAAAGCGCTGTAGGGTGTATAAAATCCACCTGGAGGGAGATTAGCTGCTGTGGTGCCAATAATTACAAGACGGTCTTTAAATAAATTGGGGTTGACTCGGTCGCTGAGGACATCTGTGAGGGTTACTTGGTCGGCGAGGCTGTTGGGGTGGCGGTAATTTAATAATATTTGATAGCCATCTGCATCCAAATGTTGGTAGCCACCGGAATTAGCTTGTAAACGCGGGAACAGGGTTTTACCTAACTGAAAATCTCCTTTATTCGTGAACTGGTAGTCAATGCCTTGTTTTTCCAGATAATTAATTGCAATTAAGGCACCAAACGCAAATGATGTTGTACATTTCTGGTCTGTAGAGTGAGCAAATAACAAACTGCGGCGGAGAATTTGGTCGTTTTCATGATCAGCAACTACATCACTAAACCCAACATTATCTATAGGAAAATTGGGTGGTGGTGGCATTTCATCTCTACCCAAGCTGCTGAACAAGCAAGTACTGATAACGTTATCTTGATTTTGGAGATTAGCCGCTAAATTGTTATGTTCTGGTTGGAAAAGATATAAACCAACAATTCGCGGTTGATAGGACTCTATTTTCTTTAACAGTTGGTTGATTGTTCTATCTGATATAGTCCATTTCTCTCGTTTGAGATCCTCATCAGTGATTTTAACTAGTAAAATCCGCCGATCTGGTGCTTGTGCTGGACGCGATCGCAACATCTGGTCATAAACTCTTAACTCCCAAGGCTGTAACCATCTGAGTTCCCGAACTCCCCAGATAAAGGCGGTAACTCCTATACTGGTAACAAAAATAATTGGCAGCCAGCTTTTGCTCTTGGAAGTTTCACGGGAATCCTGAACTTTAACAAAGGAGAAACGGAGTTTTTCTAATAATCCACTAATCACGGCGTTGCGGCGCTAGCCTGAATTGGGTAGATGTTGCAGACGCAAAAGTTAATTTTCGGACTCTAGGTTAAAAGCTAGTTAACCTGAATCTCCTATTAATGTAGCAATTTACTTGTTAATTAGAGACTTTGGCGTATTCCTACTCTGAAAGCAAGCTTATGCACAACATCAACTAGATAATCGCTAATCATCTGTTTGAGATGTTTGAGCATCTTCAACAGCACTGGCAATTGGGAAAGAAATAGGATTAGTAGATGGGGTTAGTGAATCTAACTGGGGTTGTTCAAGTGCTGCTTCAATGCTGGAATCAGCAAAATAGGAGTCAAAAATCCGATCATAGTTAGAAGCAACAGCTAAAAAAGCGCCACCCAAAATATAGATAGGTAATGGCAGATTAAACTCTTGCAACCAGTCAAACAGTTCCGCCAAAGCAAACAACACGAAAAAGCAGGCCAGCCAAACTCTCATATTCTCATCCCCTGAATTGAAACGACTCTATTACTAGTACAGCACGACGGAAATAAACATACCATTTCAAATGGCGCAAGAAGCTCGGAATACAATTCTTTTGACTTCCGCCTTGCGGTACTAGCTCTTTCAAGGTGAATCATAAAATTTCTACCTATTTTGATAGGTCTACCTTTATACCATAGATAGGTCAGTCCAAGTTATAGCATCTGTTATATTGCAATATCTGGTAGAAAAATAAAAATATAGTTAGCTTATGCCTGGAATCGGACAGCTAAGAATTGCACAGTTGGTGCGTGAGACTCGACAATGCCTTAAATTTACACAGGTAAAACTGGCAACGATATTAGGGGTTTCGTTTCACACTATAAACCGATGGGAAAACGGACGGACACAACCTTCGCCACTGGCTATTAAACAAATTAAAGAGCTATTACACCAAATGGGAGAACCTGGTAAGGTACTTTTAAACAAATACTTTTAACAATACCTATTTCATTGATCACCTGAAAGCTCAAGAGGTTATAGATTTGCGGGAATATTTGAGCGAACAGCAAGCTGCGCTGCGTGATAGTGAAGCACGCTACCGTTCACTAGCAGAGGCAAGCGCATCCATCGTCTGGAGGGCGGCACCTTGGGGCAATGTTGTTGATGATATTCCCACCTGGCAAGCGTTCACAGGGCAAACTCTCGAACAATACAAAGGATGGGGTTGGGTTGAGGCACTACACCCAGAAGATCGTTCCTCGATGGTGGAAATTTGGAAACAGGCATTTCCGACACGCAGCGTCGCAGTTGCCGAATATCGTGTTCTACGGCATGACGGCGAATACCGTTACATGAATATACGTGGTGTGCCCATACTTGATGAAACAGGCGAAATCCGCGAATGGGTGGGAATGTGCGTCGATATTACCGAACGCAAGCAAGCTGAGGCAAAACTGCGCGAGAGTGAGGCGCGTTTTCGGCTACTGGCTGAAAATTCAACTGATATTATTTCACGCCATACGGTAGATGGAATTCTTCTGTACGTTTCACCAGCTTGCTACACAGTATTGGGATATCAACCAGAGGAACTAGTCGGCCATCCCAGTAATAAATTAGTTCACCCTGACGATTTGGCAGAGATTGCGAGAAATTACCCAGTCAATACCGATTTACCAGATATTTATACCATTACTCACCGTGCCCGTCACCAAGATGGACATTATATCTGGTTGGAAGCAACTATTCGAGCTATTCGCGATCGCCAAACTCAAGAAATTTTAGAGATGCAAGCGTCTTCGCGAGATATTAGTAAGCGCAAACAGGTGGAGGAGGAACAGCGTTTTCTCGCTGAAGCTAGTGGGATTTTGGCTACATCATTGGACTACGAGACAACTTTAGCAGGTTTGGTACGTTTGGCAGTGCCGGAAATAGCTGATTGGTGCTTAGTTGATATCATTTGTGACAATCAATTAGTCCGCCGAGTTGCAGCAGCCCATGCCAATCCAGAGAAACAAGAATTGGTAGAACAGTTACAAAACTATCCGCCTGATTTGGCAGAAACAGCAGGTGTTGCTGAAGTCATACGAACAGGTAAATCACAAATTCTTCATCTGATTTCTGATGAACAGATACAAGGGTTAAGCCACAACGCCAGCCACCTGAAAATCTTGCAAGAACTAAATCCGACATCTGGTGTGAGTGTACCGCTAATCGTTCGGGGACGGGTGTTGGGAGCGATGACTTTGGTATCTTCTTCAGATCGTCGCTACAATAGCAAAAGCCTGATGTTAGCTGAAGAGTTGGCTAGCCGGGCGGCGATCGCTGTTGATAATGCCCGACTCTACACAGAAACACAGCAATCTCAACAGGCGGCTGAAAATGCCAACCGGATTAAAGACGAGTTTCTGGCAGTACTTTCTCATGAATTGCGATCGCCACTCAACCCAATTTTAGGATGGGCAAAGCTACTCCAAACCAAAAAACTTGATGAAAAAACCATCCCTCAAGCACTAAAGACTATTGAGCGAAATGCTAAGTTACAGGCTCAACTGATTGAAGACTTGCTGGATATCTCCCGGATTTTACAAGGTAAAATCAGCTTGAATATCTACCCAGTTGATCTGACATCTGTAATTTCAGCAGCAATGGAGACAGTGCGGCTATCGGCAGAAGCGAAGTCAATTGAGATGCACATCAACTTAGAACCAAATTTGGGACAAGTTTTGGGTGACTCCAGCCGATTGCAGCAAATCGTTTGGAACCTGCTCTCAAATGCGGTTAAGTTTACACCTATGGGGGGACGGGTTGATATTCGACTATCATTATGTTCTAATTCCAACTCAGCACTGATTCAAGTCAGCGACACAGGGAAAGGCATCGACCCCAATTTTCTGCCTTACGTGTTTGAATATTTTCGCCAAGAGAACAGCAGCACCACCAGAAAATTTGGTGGGTTGGGGTTAGGATTAGCGATCGTTCGTCACTTAGTCGAACTGCATGGCGGGACAGTCCAGGTAGAAAGTGGGGGCGAAGATCAGGGAGCAACTTTTACAGTGAAACTCCCACTAATCCAAAATCAATTAGAGATTAGACAGGACAGCAGCAACTCTGAGCCATCCTCAAATTTGAATGGTGTCAAAATTTTAGTAGTGGATGATGATACAGATACGCGAGAATTTATTGCTTTCTTACTAGAGCAGTATGGGGCAAATGTGACAGCAGTCACATCAGCAGATGAAGCCCTAGCCACTTTAGCCCAATCCTTGCCAGATATACTTTTAAGCGATATTGGGATGCCAGAAGTGGATGGATGTATGTTCATGCGACAGTTGAGAACACAGCCAGCAAAGCAGGGAGGGCAAATTCGAGCGATCGCACTTACCGCCTATGCTGGAGAAATTAACGCCCAGCAAGTACTTGCAGCCGGATTTGACAAGCATCTTGCCAAACCAGTAGAGCCAGCCGAGTTAGTAGATGCGATCGCTAACTTAATAGCTGAATAAACGCCGATAGGGTTCCTGGTAGCGGATACATTTGGCGATCGCTCCTACCAGAGGTTGGTTATGTAGTTATTGTGACACTATTAACTTCAGAAAACAAAGAATTTATTGATGAATCTGTATTGCGATCGCTCTCAAATCATGTCTAACTAATTAACATAGCTGCTCGCGGTTGCGTAGTCGATGAATCGGCATTAATAAAAGCGCTTACAGAAGGTTGAATTGCAGGTGCAGCATTAGACGAAGTTAACAATGAGGGAGTAGCAAATGGTGAAACTAATCTTACCAGATCATCTCATTACAGATATTGAGCCGCTGCTACCATCTAATGTAGATGTTGTTGAGGTGGATAGTGAAGGCAACCTCGATGGTGATGCCAGTGATGCAGAAGTTTATGTCAACGGATTTTATTTGAAAACCTCTACCCTTGACAAAGTACTGACAGCAGCCCCTGCGCTACGTTGGCAACAGTCACCCAGTGCTGGCGTCAATCACATCCTCACACCAACTTTTTTGCAAAAGGATATTATTCTCACCAATGGCGCAGGAGTACACGCAATTCCAATTTCGGAATTTGTACTGGCATTCATGCTCTATCACGCCAAAAATCTGAAGAAATTGCAAACTTTGCAGGATGAACATACTTGGGTAAGAGGAGTATTTCTCGAAGAGTTAGCAAACGCAACTTTATTAATTATCGGTACTGGGAATATTGGTCAAGCGATCGCATCTCGTGCCAAAGCCTTTGGAGTCACAGTTTGGGGTAGTCGCCGCCATCCCGAACCCCTACCGAATTTTGACAAGGTTGTGGGTGTCGATGAGTGGCGATCGCTCCTCCCATCTGCTGACTATGTAGTTCTTGCTACACCGTTAACTCCAGAAACTAAAGGCTTGATCGATCAAGTTGCATTGCGCTCTATGCGTCAGTCTGCTTACTTAATTAACATCGCTCGTGGTGAAATAGTAGATGAAGCCGCATTACTCACCGCACTACGTGAGGGATGGATTGCTGGTGCTGGATTAGACACAGTTGTAACCGAACCTCTGCCGCCGGAAAGTCCATTGTGGTCACTACCAAACGCCTTTATTACACCCCATTGTTCTGCCTTGTCACCGCGCTTGAGAGAGCGCATAGCACAACTGTTTATCGACAATCTCAAACGTTATCAAACTGGTCAGCCCTTGCGGAATGTCGTTGACAAACAAGCAGGATACTAAATACACGCTAATAGACCATGGGGTAGGGGCACAGCAATGCTGTGCCCTTACGAAAGATATGGTTTTTAAACTGATTTTTTATATTTAGTATTTTTTGTCAATGCGTAAGTTCTATACCAATCTTATATGTGCAACTTAAATATTCTGCTCTCTCTTCTTTTAGAGGTTGTTGGAAAAGTGTTGTGCTGTGACTTTAGGCACTTTTAGATCCTCCCTAACCCCTTTGTATGTACACGTAACCTAAAAGAAGAGAGACTTTGAATTTACCCACTTTCCTATCCAGGAAGTGGGTAAATTTGTTTTAATTTTTGCATAAATGAATAGAAATGTGGTGAAAAGTGATCAAGCTATTCGTGGAAGATAAGCACTCCACAAAATAAAAAATTTATAAACCCCATGCTGATAGTGGGGTATGGGGTAATTAAGCATGATTCATCACATATCTATTTCTGTTCAAAATCCCCTGCACGTTGCCCAAGTTCTAGCTGAAGTTTTAAATGGGCAAGCTTTTCCCTTTTTTCCTCACCCCGGTAGTTATATGGTTTTTCCCCTTGATGAAGATGGAACAGGGATTGAAGTTTATCCGTTAAAAACTCAGTTAATGCCTGGCGAAGGAGATAAGCAGTGTAGATTTGCAGAAAACGTCACTCCTTCTGGATTCACAGCTACTCATGGAGCAGTATCAGTTTCTTCTAGTCAGGAAAAAATTGAGTTGATTGGTGAACGGGAAGGTTGGAGAGTATTACGTTGTAACCGCAACTCTTTTTTTGATGTTATTGAGTTCTGGTTGGAAAACAAAGTCATGATAGAACTACTTACACCAGAAATGTCGTCTCAATATTTGGCGGTAACACAGCCAGAGAATATAAAACTCAGTGCTGAGTCGAATGGCACTCAATACGGTTCGGTTAAGGCAAGAGACGGCGATTCATCGCGTCTCTCTAACCTGTCAGTCTTTTAGACGCGATTTATTGCGTCTCTACATGAGGGCTTTCTGGCTTATGCCAAGGATATTGGGAAACTCACGTTAAGTTAACGACACAGCCTTGGCTTTGCCCTACCCTACTCCTTACTCCCCTATATTCAGCAATTTAGCCATCGCCAAACGTTGCAGTTTCCCGGTAGCACCACGAGGTAGTTGTTCCAAAATGTGAACTTGTCTGGGAACTTTAAAGTCTGCCAGCATGGTTGAACAGTGAGCTAAAAGTTCTTTTTCGTCAGTCTCTGCTTTCAAAACCACAGCGGCATGGATATCTTCTCCTAAAGATTTGTGGGGGACGGCAAAAGCCAAGGCTTCAGCCACGGCGGGATGGCGCAGCAAGACATCATCTACTTCTAAGGGAGAAATTTTTTCTCCACCGCGATTAATCAATTCTTTAATACGTCCAGTTAAATGGAGGTAGCCGTCTGCATCCAGAGTCCCCTGATCCCCTGTGCGGAACCAACCGTTTACAAAAGCTGTGGCGTTAGCTTCCGGGTTGTTTTCGTAACCATCTATAACATTGGGGGCTTTTACCACCACCTCGCCCAAGCTTCCCTGAGATAACAGGTTGCCTTCAGAGTCCATAATACCCACTTCCACGCCAAAGCCATAACCTACAGTACCTGGTTTCCGCACTTTTGGCGGTAGGGGGTTGGTGGTCATTAGATGACATGCTTCAGTCATGCTGTAAGCTTCTACCACGGGAGCATTGAGAGTTGCTTCTAGCTGTTCAATAATAATCGGGGGTAAGGAAGCGCTACTAGAGCGAATGAAACGAAAGGGGTTAGCTTTGACAATTTCTTTATTGCGGCTAGCCCGTGCCAAAATTGTCTGGTGCATGGTTGGCGCTGCGGAGTACCAGGTGGGTTTGTAGGTATCTACCAGTTTCCAAAACTCCAGGGCATTAAAACCATCGGGACAAACTAGTGTACTACCCGATGCCAGAGTTGCCAGCAAACAGCCCACCAATCCGTGAACGTGGAACAGGGGCATTAAGCAAAGTGTAGTGTCAGCTGCTGTGAGTGAGTAAGCGCTAATGAAGTTGCCGGCTGAGGCGATTAAGTTGCGATGACGAATTGGCACACGCTTGGGACGGCTGGTAGTACCACTAGTATGGAGAATCATTGCTATGTCATCAGACTGAGGCAAGGGAGCAGGGACTAGGGAGGAGGGGGGAAGTTTCTCCTTAACTAATTCAAAGCTTAATGTACCGTCAGTGTTTACCTTGGCATTAATCAGTATCATATCGGCTGTAACAGCAGTAATGGCTGCTTCTGGCCCTTCAGATAATGTAATCAGTGATTTTGCCTGGGTATCTTGGTAATAAAAGGCAAATTCTTCTTGCTTGTATTTGGGGTTTAGGGGTGCAGCAGTGCCACATAGGGCGGCAGCCAAAAAGGTAATAGCCATTGGTGAGCCGTTAGTCATGGCAATGGCAATGCGTTCGCCCCGTTTTAATCCAAAGCTGTTGAGTTGGGATACGAGTTCAACAACATTCTCGCGTAACTGCTTATAGGTTAGCGATCGCCCCCCTGGTGTAACTAGGGCTAAATGATTGTCTTCCCCTGCTAAAAGCTCAAATAAGTTCATTCGTTTTTCCGGCTGTCAATAAATGATTGAGTCAATAGTTTTCTCAGCAGTTTCTCGTAGATTGTCTTGGATATCGACGTTATACATGATATATTTTATAAAGTTAAAATTATTTAAGTAAATGTTTCAAAAGTTACAAGGGTTTTACTAGAAACTACCCCATTTCTAATAAGCCTTGAAGCCCCTAGCCATTCATAGGAAAGGAAGGTGATGTTTTTGATATTTTACTATTAGCAGCAAGAATACTTTTTAAACATCGTCTAATGCTTCTTATGGCAGATTTTGTGATGGAAGTCAGCTTGTATACTAAAAAAAGTGTATATTTAGAGAAATTTGTGGAGCCGCGATCGCGGAGATAGTAGTGAGTAGCATACATTAGTTCTCGAAATGCTTTTATAGTCTGGTATTCTATAACATCCATAAGAAATCTCTAAGAGAAATTTCTTGTAGATTATGAATAATATAGATTACGTACAAGTATCAAGTATACTAATTTTGCAATGTTATAGATCAATAGCAATTAATTATGAGTCCCATAAAAATTACTATGTTAGGCGAAAGCTTGGATCGCCAAGGTGGAATAGTTTCTGTGGAAAAACTCATTCTTGAAGGAACTACATCTGATATTTCTGATATTCAAATTACACATATTGCCACTTTACCCAATGGTTCTACTGTCTATAAGGTATTAGTGTTTTTGCAGGGGATAGTTAAGTTATTTTGGAACTTATTGAACCAGAAAGCCGACCTAATTCACATTCATGTCTCAGATAGAGGTAGTGCTTTTCGTCAGTCAATTACTACTACTATTAGTTGGCTTTTTCAAAAACCAATAATTCTTCATACTCATAGTGCTGATTTTCATTTGTTTTACTCTCAGCTTCCTCAATGGCTTAGGCAGTGGCTAAGTTGGTCATTTCGTAAATCTACTCGTTTTATTGTTTTATCAGATAGCTGGAAAAAATTCTATATTGAAAATCTTGGTTTGAAGTCAGAGCAAGTTATTGTTCTACCTAATCCGGTAAAAATTCCTGTACAAATCCCACAGAGGATAGATTCTAAACAGATATTTTTCTTATTTTTAGGGCGTATTGGCGAGCGGAAAGGTGCATTTGATTTAATTCAGGCATTTGCTTCTATACCTGCTGCTCAACAAAGTCAGGCAAAGTTGGTTATGGCAGGGGATGGAGATGCAGAAAAAGCTCGTAGTTTGATTCCAACTCTAAATCTTAGTGATCACATTACTATTCTTGACTGGGTAGACCAAGAAAAACGTGACGAGCTTTTAACAAAAGCTGATGTATTTGTGTTACCTTCCTACAATGAAGGCCTGCCTATGGCTCTACTAGAAGCAATGAGTTGGGGCTTGGCAGTTATCACAACCCCAGTGGGAGGAATACCTGAGATAGTTACTCAAAACCAGAATGGTTTATTAGTTAATCCGGGAGATATTCAACAATTGTCAGAAGCAATGCAGTCTTTAATTTCAGACGAAAATCTGCGAATTTCTCTAGGAAATAATGCCAGAATCGGAGTTAAACATCTGGATATAAAAGATTACATTGTATCTTTGAAATGCATTTATGCAGAAGTTCTAGGTTGATAGTGTATTGTAATTTAGTTGTATCCTTAACTTATGCTTAAGAGACTTATGCTATCATGCAATCTATTAAATACTGAACTAAAAAAATACGCAATTTATCTTGTGTAAAAATAACAGTAATTAAAAATGATGAATTGAATATTAGGAACAATTAAAGGAATGATAAAGTCATCATTTTATTGTTTATATCTTTAGTAGATTTGGTAAATTAGCTAATAAATGAGATACAGAAATGAAAAATTTTCCTGAAGTTAAGTTGCTTGATACGAGATTCCATAAAGTTAAAGTACAAGAATTAATTGATTATTTAATAGAAGCAGCGAAAAGCAAAGAAAAGACAATTGTAGGAAATGTGAATGTCAAAGCCATGAACTTGGCATACGAAAAGTCTTGGTATCGAGATTTTTTGAATAAGGCTGATTTAGTGTTTTGTGACGGATTTGGTGTATTGGTAGGAGCTAGATTCAACGGCTATTCACTGCAATCTGCACATCGGATGACAGCACCAGATTACATAGAAGATTTAGCATTAAAATGTGAGAGAGAAAACCTTTCTTTATTTTTGTTAGCGGGAAAACCCGGTGTAGTTGATAAAGCAATTACTAAGTTATTAGCAGCTGCGCCTAATTTACGTATACAGGGACATAATGGTTATTTTGATAAATCAGGAAAAGAGAATGATTTGATAATAGACAAAATTAATAAATTTCAACCAGATATTTTATATATTGGTTTTGGTATGCCTTTACAGGAGCGCTGGATTTTAGATAACTTCGATAAAATCGAAACTACTGTATTTTTACCTTTAGGTGCTTGTTTAGATTTTTATACGGACTCTACTTATCGTGGCCCGCGTTGGCTGACTGATAATGGTTTTGAGTGGTTAACACGCTTAATTACTGAACCTTCTCGTCTATGGGATCGTTATGTTGTAGGGATTCCATTAT
>JBGTMK010000963.1:0-7289 GCA_041743605.1 Nostoc sp. | reverse complement strand
GAACCAAGACAAGCGTCAAATAAGAAGTGATCTAGCAGGGGTTGCCAATCGAAAGGCAGCGATCGCTGTGGATAAAAACGTTGCCAAGCCCGAATATATGGCCCAATTAGCCAAGCCCAAACAGTGCCTTGGTGATAGGCGCGATCGCGTTGCTCTTGGTTGCCCTCATATTTTCCTTTGTATTCTGGATCTCCGGGATCGAGACTGCGAAGACCATAGGGAGTAAGCAAGCTGGTAGTTGCCAAATTTAAAATCTGACACCCTTGCTGTTCAGAAAACCCACAATGTTGCAGTGACAACGCCAAAATGGCATTGGGACGAATTTGAAAATTCCGGCGATCGTCCGGCTCAATCGTATCGTATAGATAACCTAGCTGAGGATTCCAGTACTTTTGCAACGAGGTTTTCACAAGTTGCGCTTGTTGAGCATAACGCTGTGCTTGCTTAGTGAGACGCACTGGCTCACCATAGTCAAGCTGGCTCAAGCGTTCTGCCCACTGACTCAGCCAACATAAAGTAGAATACCATAAAGCATTGATTTCTACTGGCTTCCCGTGACGGGGAGTGACTGGGTGTGACTCAATGACCACATCCATCCAGGTGAGGGCTACACCACGAGCATCCCAACTAACTAGCCCATCAGTAGCATCGACCTGAATATGAAAGTGTGTACCACCGACAAATGCTTTGTAGATTTGTTGGACTACAGGGAATTGCTCTGCCAAAAATTTCCAGTCTTGGGTAGCTTCTAAATAAAGTCCTAAAGTTTCAATCCACCACAACGCCGCATCAATACTGTTATAAATTGGTTCGCCATTGACATCAGGAAATGCATTAGGAATCAAACCGTGGCGACAATAATGCCCAAAAGTTCGCAATACTCCTTTTGCTAAATCAAAGCGCTGTGGAACTAATGCCAACCCCGGTAAGGCGATTAATGTGTCGCGTCCCCAGTCATTAAACCAGTGATAACCAGCAATCACTGTAGGGCCTGCAATTGAGGCTCGATAGACAATAAATTGATCGCTTGCCTTGAGTAATTGTTGACTGAGTGGGGATTGAAAAGAGGTAGAGAGGCGGGGTGCAGGGGGCAGAGAGGAAAACTCTTCTCCCTTCCTCCCCGCTAAGAGTTCCCTTGCTTCTTCCCTAGTGCCTCCCTCACTCCATCCAAAAATCTGTGAAAGCCGTTTTTGTTCTGCCTCCACTGATTCTGCAAAGGTTTTGGAGGTGAGAACACCTGACACCGAGTCGGGAAAACCTACTCGTGCTTCTAGAGTCACTGCCTCTCCTGGCTGGAGTGTGACTATCAAGTAACCAGGACTGTAGAGGTCTTCCTTATCGCCTAATCCCCGTTTCGTCTCCTCAGATAATCCATAATGCCAATACCAAACAGCATCTGGTTGATAATTTCCTTGTGTCCAGCGCAAATGCCAAGGTATGCCGAAATGCCCAAAATTAATTGCTTGCAGACAGACTTGCTGTTGCCCTAGCAATTGTGAGAACTCTAATTTAGCAGTTTGCTGGTGGTGAAAGTCACGTTCTGCTATCAACAGTCGCAACCGTAAAATCGCTGTTTCAGTTCCCTCGTAGCGATACTGGATTAAAATCCGATGACAAAATTGAGCTTGGGCATTGGGCATTGGGCATTGGGCATTGGGCATTGAGTATGGAGCGTTGTCTATCCCCCTTTGTACCCAGTCCCCAGTCTCTACCAAGCCATAGGGCATCACCAATTGTCTGGTTAACTGCCAGTTATCTAGACCCCAAGTCCATTTTGGAACTGGACTAATATCAAAATGGCGTAGCAGTTTGTAGCCTTTCGGCTCAATCTGACCGTTACCCCAAAAATTTGTCCCCAGTGCCACAACTTTCCCTAATACTTCTAAGCTAGCTTCTAGGTGCGAAAACAACAGAGTCCGCCCAGAGGGCGGATTTGTAGCGGCAAATAACCAACCATGATAAGTGCGCGTGCGGACACCAGAAACTGTACCGCTGGCAAAACTTCCCAAGCCATTAGTAAGCAACCATTCTCTTGTATCTAAATCAAGCATTTGCTACTCAAAATCGTTATGAGTATGATATAGTCGTAACAGATCGTAATTAAACTGTGAGAGCGTGGATGGGTGAGTTTTACTTGACCCAAATTCCAACGCTACTAAACCGATAAAGGAGAATTAAATTAATGTCCCTTACTTACGGAACCGAAGGAAGCCTCCGCGTTGGTCAGCAAGCTCCCGATTTCACAGCAACGGCTGTGGTAGATCAGGAATTTAAGACAATCAAACTTTCCGATTATCGCGGTAAGTATGTCGTCCTGTTTTTCTACCCACTAGACTTTACCTTTGTTTGTCCTACTGAAATCACAGCGTTTAGCGATCGCTACGAAGAATTCAAGAAAATCAATACAGAAGTCCTTGGGGCTTCCGTTGACAGTGAATTCTCCCACCTCGCTTGGATTCAAACAGATCGTAAGTCTGGTGGCGTTGGCGACCTAAATTATCCTCTAGTCTCCGACATCAAGAAAGAGATTAGCGCCGCTTACAACGTTCTTGACCCAGCAGCAGGCATTGCCTTGCGTGGTCTATTCATCATCGATAAAGATGGTATCATACAGCACGCCACCATTAACAATTTAGCTTTTGGTCGCAGCGTTGATGAAACCCTGCGGACATTACAAGCAATTCAGTATGTTCAGTCTCACCCCGATGAAGTTTGCCCAGCTGGTTGGCAACCTGGTGACAAGACAATGAACCCTGATCCAGTGAAGTCTAAAGTCTACTTCTCTGCCGTCTAAATTTAGCTAGCAAACTCTAATCCATCCTGTTGGAGTTGAGAGCAAAATCAATGAAAACCATAGATAAACAGAGATATACATTCAACAATGTGAACCTCCGTATATATCTATGGTTTTTTCATTAAATGGTATTTAAACAATATCAATTTGAAAAAATAATACATTTTCGGCATTGATTATTACCGATAAAAATGCTCAAAAGCGTATCCAATAACTCTTTAACAATCCAAAATCCAAAATCTAAAATTTTATTATGCTTACTTCAACTGATTTTCGGGGCTTATTAAATGAGCGTTTCTTCCGTAATTTTTTACCAGTTCCAGCTAGCAACAAACTCAGATTGGGAGTGGGAACACCAGACTTTCAACTGCCAGATATTACTAACGGAACTTTAGTAAAATTGTCTGATTATAAAGGCAAGCAACCAGTGTTAATTGCCTTTACTCGCATCTTTACTGAAAAACAATATTGTCCCTTTTGTTTTCCTCACATTAAAGCTTTAAATGAAAACTACGATCAATTCAAAAATCGTGGTATAGAAGTTTTAATGATTACTAGTACCGATGAACGGCAGAGTCAAATAGTTGTGAAGGATTTAGGTTTAAAAATGCCGTTATTGAGTGATCCTAGTTGTCGATTATTTCGTACCTATCAAGTAGGACAAGCACTGGGAGCGCCTTTACCAGCACAGTTTGTATTAGATAAAGAAGGAAAACTCCGCTACTGGCATTTATTTTCTTTTCTGGATCACAATGCTAGTGTTGAGACATTGTTAGAACAATTCAATTGAGTATAAGGTGTAAAAACATATTTTGTCATTGCGTACTCCTTCGGAGAACCCGTAGAGTACGTAATGAAATGGAGCGTTCGCGTAGCGTCTCCAAGAGTTGCAATCGCAACACCTAGACCTTGCGATTGCTCCATTCCGCTTCGCTTCATTCGCAATGACAATCTGTTATCTTAGTCAATTTGCAAAATTGGGATGCTCCCTGTAAAATTGGCATTGTCCGCCTTACTTATAAGGGACTTTCAATAAATAAATTATCCATCTTGTGGGATGGGTGTCCCAACCAGTCCCAGATTTAGGGCGCTCATGCTGCCCATCCCACAAGAAATTGGCATCGGTGAAAATGACCTGTGGATTGTTGCTACAGCCTTACGCCATTCATTAATTATCGTTACATCAGATAGTGATTTTAAAAGAATGCGTCAAGTCAGGGAATTTCCTGTAGAAAGTTGCATTTAATGTTAAAGCTTAAAGCCTAACTTGGTTCAAATGACTACGGGGATTATAAGTACGTATAGCGCGGATTTTTTCATAATATTCCCGCTCTTGTTGAGTGAGGTCTTTTGGTGGAACGATCGCCACCTTCACCAACTGATCGCCGCGTCCACCCTTGGCGAGAGGCCAACCTTTACCACGTAAACGCAGAGATTGACCAGAACGCACTCCTGCTGGTAGCTTGACATTAACTGAACCATCGGGAGTGGGTACATCTATTGATGCTCCCAAAGTAGCTTCATCTGGTGTGATTGCCACTTCGCACACCAAGTTATCACCTTCCATTTGGAAGAACGAGTGCGGCTGAAGTTCGACTCTTAAGTATAAATCCCCACGTTGTTGAGTCATGGGGTTGATTTGACCTTTGCCCCGCACGCGTAGGCGAGTACCAGTTTTAGATCCAGATGGGATGCGGACATCTATTGTTTCGTTACCTAAACTGAAGCGCTTTTGCACACCATTAAATGCTTCAGCAAAAGTTAGAGCGATCGCAGCTTCACTATCTTGGTTAGTACCTGCACCTGCACCTGCATCTTGAAACCCAAAATCGTTAAAGCCGCCAAAACCACTTGGCGCACCCGTAGAAGTGCGGTAAGAGTAGCTTTGTGAGTTACTTTGTCTTCCACCACGAGGGGCTGCACCACCGAAGCGCCCTAGCAACTCATTAATGAACTCATCAAAATTACCGTATTGACTGAAGTCAAAGTTACCCATATCGGCACCAACACCGCCAGATGGGAAACCTTCACCAGCTTGTTTCCAATATTGACCGAATTGGTCGTATTTTTTGCGTTTATCTGGGTCTGATACAACTTCATAAGCTTCGCTAACTTCTTTGAAGCGTGCTTCTGCCTGTTTATTATTTGGGTTGACATCAGGGTGATATTTGCGAGCTAGTTTACGAAAAGCTTGTTTAATTTCCTCTGGACTGGCAGTTTTACTAACTCCCAAAATAGCGTAATAGTCCTTGAAGTCGGTTGCAGCCATCTACCAGCCTCCTATAGAAATTCCCGTTATGTTTTTTTAAGATGAGAGACGTTTAATTTGCCCGGTATAGTGCCAAACAAAAAGAATCTGATTTTAAATTAACAAAAAATATATAAAATCAAGTGTGGTTCTCGCTCACCAAGCGATCGCAATTTCCGTACTCTGATTTTTCTGATAAGCGGATCAGGTTATCTAGTCCTTCTTCTAGGCTTGGGGGAGCATCCCGGAGTTGGCGGTGCATCCGCAAAATAATTTCTTCTGGAACCCGGCGCGATCGCCTTTTATTGCGTGCCAAACACAACCAAACTGGCGTGTCAACCCAAATTCCCGTAATCTGGCTAAAGCCCAAATTACGAGCTAAAGCAATGACCTCACGACGATGACGGCGCTGGGCGTTGGTGGCGTCGAAAATAGCTGTATTCTCGGTGAAAATAGCTTGCTGAAATTGCCGCTCAATTTCGCGCCAAATCAGCAGCCACGGCCCCTGAACGGCTTGAGAACCAAACAATTGCCCCCGGATGGCATCTGTAGAAATCAGCGACATCTGGGGGCATTCTGCCAGTAATTGTTTTGTCAAAGTTGACTTACCGCTACCTGGAAGACCAATCAGCAAAATGAGTTTAGTCATTAGTCCTTTGTCCTTTGTCCTTTGTTGTTGCTTGTAACTATTAACCAATGACTAATGACTAATGACTAATGACTAATGACTAATGACTAAATGATTGTTCCATCAGGAATTACAGCATTTTTCAGCACGACGACGATGCCACTGCGGATGTAGAAACCTTGACTTTCGCGGTCAGCTTCTTGCACGTTATCTTTATTGATAATTTTGACATCGTGACCGATACTGGCGTTTTTATCGATGATCGCACCGCGAATAGTCGAGTCAGTACCAATACCTACAGGAATATCACCTTTTTCTACGTTGCATTGGCGTTCCACAGAAGCTTGGTAAAAATCTGCACCCATAAGTAGGGACTCTTCGATGATGCAGCCAGATTCAATTCGCGATCGCACTCCTAATACTGAATGTTGAATGCGGCAATTTTTCAAAATGCAACCTTCGCCGATAATTGATTCTGTTACCTGACAATCTAAAAGTTTACTTGGAGGTAAGTAACGAGCGCGGGTATAAATTGGTGCTTTTTCATCGTAGAAACTAAATGGCGGCTGGGGTTGCTGAGTCAGCGCTAAATTAGCATGATAAAACGCCTCAATTGTCCCAATATCTTCCCAGTAGTCATCAAATAGATAAGCTTGAACGTTGTAATCTTTAGAGGCATCAGGAATAATTTCTTTGCCGAAATCAGTTCTTTCTACAGCCTCTCTTAACAACTTGAACAAAACCTCTTTTTTAAAGACATAAATCCCCATTGAGGCAATGTAAGGCTGTTGCTTGGCTTGTTCTTTTGATAATCCCAGTACGCTTGTATCAACGCGCATTTTGATTAAAGCTTCGCCTTTAGGTTTTTCGCTAAAGTCAATGATCCTACCGGAGTCATCGATTTTCATCAAACCAAAATCTGAGGCGCGGCGCTCGTCTATGGGGATAACTGAGAGAGTAATATCAGCCCCCGTCTCTCTATGACGCTGGATAAACTGGCGATAGTCCATGCGGTAGAGGTGATCACCAGAGAGGATCAGATATTCCTCTGCGTCCCATTCTTCCATTAACCATAGGTACTGACGTACAGCATCCGCAGTCCCTTGGAACCAATTAGGGTTTTCTGGTGTTTGCTGTGCGGCTAACACTTCCACAAACCCCTCATTGAAGCCAGTAAAGTTGTAGGTACGGGCGATATGGCGATTCAGGGAAGCTGAGTTGAATTGTGTCAGGACGTAGATTTTGAATATTTCGGAATTGATACAGTTACTTACAGGGATATCGATTAAGCGGTACTTCCCCGCCACTGGTACTGCCGGTTTAGCGCGGAGTTTGGTTAGTGGGTAAAGTCGAGTACCCGCACCACCACCAAGAATGATTGATAAAACTTTTTTCACAAAATTTCTCCCAGCTGCCTTTCAACTCTCATCTTCAGTTTAGGACTGTCTGCCACCACAGGTAAGGGGAATCATCTGATTCTTTAGCTAGATCAGCAGAAGCCCCACACTCACTCTTAGGAGTGTGGGATGAATGCGCGGGAGTGGAGAGATATAGTAATTAATGCTTTTTGGCGTAGCCAAAACAATTAATTACTATATCGAGCCATGACCCATATTCAT
>JBGTMK010000962.1:0-2572 GCA_041743605.1 Nostoc sp. | reverse complement strand
TTTGCAACGCTCTCCCCAACTTGTTCTAGTGGATGAACTTGCTCATACTAACGTTCCTGGTTCTCAACGAGAAAAGCGCTATCAGAACGTGGAAGTAATTTTGTCCGCTGGAATTGATGTTTATTCCACTGTCAATATTCAGCATTTGGAAAGTTTAAACGACCTAGTGGCAAAAATTACAGGTGTAGTTGTACGAGAGCGCATTCCTGATTATGTACTTGATGAAGCTGATGCTGTGGTTGTCATTGATGTTACTCCAGAAACTCTAGAAGAGCGCTTACAAGAAGGGAAAATTTATGCTCCTGAAAAAATCGAGCAATCCCTGAAAAACTTCTTTCAGCGTCGTAATCTCATTGCTTTAAGGGAACTAGCATTAAGAGAAGTAGCAGATACCGTTGAGGAAGTAGGACAAAATTGCAATGTTCACGAACGAGTTTTAGTATGTATATCTACTTACCCGGATTCAGTGCAGTTGCTACGTCGAGGCGCACGCATCGCCAATTATATGAATGCGGGACTGTATACTGTGTTCGTAGCACGTCCCGAACGTTTCCTCACCAAAGAAGAGAGTTTACATATCGATACATGCGAGAAATTATGTCGAGATTTTGGTGGCGAGTTTTTACATTTTAAGAGCCAAAATATCGCCAATAAAATTGCTCAAGTTGCAGTAGATTATCACATCACTCAAATTATTATTGGTGAAAGCCAGCAGTCTTCATGGAAAAGATGGCTCAAAGGTACTTTCACACAAAGATTGATGGAGCTAATTAGGCATCAAAAAATAGATTTACATATTATTGCTACCGACAAATGATTAAATATCAGATAGTTTCTCATTGCGTTGGCGTAATACCTTGGCGTAATACCAATTCACTAAAATTATATTTCTCTCTTGCTGCTAACAGAATTAAAAATATAGAAAGTCTGCCTGCTACTCAAGATGTAGGGTAGCACAGCTAGCTGTGCTACCCTATGAATCACCTATATTCCACCCTACGAAAGTTTCGGGTTATGAAATCCACATTACTTAGTAATGATTTAGGTTAATGCCAGCTTCTTTTGCCATTGCTTCTAACCCATTAATTTGTAAGGTTTTGATTGCTTTGGTTGATAGCTTTAATCTCACCCAACGATTTCCGCCTTCCCACCAAACACGCTTGTTTTGCAGATTAGCGTGCTGAAGGCGTTTAGTACGACGGTGGGAGTGAGAAACAGCAAAAGCGTTATTTGCTTTTTTACCAGTTAGTTCACAGCGACGGGACATAGCAAGTATCTCCAGATTGTTATTTTAATACAGCCTTTCCATTTTAGGTCTTAGGCAACAGAAGTGGGGAGATAAGGGAGCAGGGGGAGCAGGGGGAGCAGGGGGAGCAGGGGAAGCAGGGGAGAAATAACTCCTAACTCCTAACTCCTAACTCCTAACTCCTAACTTCCCACTCAGCACTCAGCACTCACCACTATTTACTCGCTTGTTCCGTCAGCTTGGTGAGTACGTCATTTGATCGCTCGACGAAGGATTTCATTCCCTCAGCGTCAAATCCTTTTTGAGACATCAGCGCTAAATCGTAGACGTGTTGGCAAATCAAGTTGACTAACTGATTTGTAGACGATTCACCGTCACCTTGAATAATACTACCTTGGTTCAGATTAGCCAGATTTTGAATTAGCGGGTGAGCAGTATTCACCAGCAAAACGTGGTCTTCGGGAAACTCTACTGTCTGCTGCTGCATCATCATAGCGTTCATTTCCCGCATACGGCGGAGAATCTCTGGTAAAAGCACGATCGCAGGTGGTGTTCCTTGAGGATCGTCTGATTTCAAGGCTTCGGTGCGGATGTTGAGTTTGGGTTTGTTGAGAGATTTCTCAAATAACTCTTTGATCGTCTCACTCCGGGTTTTATTTGTCTTGGGATCGACAATTTCCTTATCTTTATCTTGTTCTAGCAGGGTATTATCTAAATCTGAGTCTACCCGCGTAAACTTGACATCCTGATATTCCCGCTCTAGGAAGTTGATAAAGTGGGTGTCGATGAAGGAGTCCATAAACAGGACTTCCAAGCCTTGATTTTTGTGCAGTTCTATGTAAGTCGCTTGGGTTGCTCCATCGGTGCTGTAGAAAACCCGGTTTTCGTTACGTTCTTTGTTGCGTTCTAGATACTCTTTCAGCGTGGTGTAAGGAGCGCTGGGTGCTGAGTCAGAACTGGGTGAAGGAGTCACATCTTGCCAAGCATCGCCGTCTGAAGATTGGACTTCAACCACTGGTGTTTCAGCAGCAACTTTTTCTGTCAGCTTGGCGGTGGTGCGGAAGACAATGATATCTTCGATTTGTTTTTTGAATTTCTCGTCGTTGAGAACGCCGAATTTTACAAAAGTACCAAGATCCTTCCAGGCGCTAATGTATTCTTCACGATGATCGCGGAAAAGTTCTTTGAGGCGATCGCCTACTTTTTTGGCAATATAATCACCAATTCGCTTCACGGTGCGATCGCCTTGCAAAGCACTGCGCGATACGTTCAGGGGAATATCGGTACTATCAATCACACCCCGCATCGGCATCAGAAATTGCGGGA
>JBGTMK010000961.1:0-6116 GCA_041743605.1 Nostoc sp. | reverse complement strand
GGATTTCAATTCAAAGACTGATTCATCTAGCTCAAAATCCCTATTCCCCATTCCCTATTCCCCATTCCCTATTCCCCATTCCCTATTCCCCATTCCCTACTCCCCATTCCCTACTCCCCAACTTATGCACATAAAAGGTCGTTCTCGCCATTTTATCTACACAGATTGGATATTAATCGAAACCCAGTTTGACCCTGAGCAATTGCACTCTAAAGAAACCGTCTTTACAATCGGCAATGGATACCTGGGAACAAGGGGCTGTTTTGAGGAAGGTTATCCTCATGCATTGCCAGCTACTTTGATCCACGGTGTCTACGACGATGTGCCGGTGGTGTACACTGAACTGGTAAATTGCCCTGACTGGCTACCCTTGATAGTGATTGTGAATGGCGATCGCTTCCGTCTCGATCAAGGTGAGATATTGCGCTACGATCGCCAGCTTGATTTACGTCAGGGACTTCTCAGCCGTTCTTTACGTTGGCGCTCTCCTAGTGAAAACACTATAGACATCCGCTTTGAACGCTTTGCTAGTCTTGCAGATTCGCACGTGTTGGCGCTACGCTGCCATCTAACCCCAGTAGATTTTGATGGGTTAATTGAAGTTCAAGCTAGTATCAATGGCTATCCAGAAAATCAGGGTTTTAATCACTGGGAAGGATTAGATCAAGGCAAAACCGACCAAGGAATCTGGTTGCAACGCCGCACTCGCAGTTCCCGAATTGAACTCTGTATGGCAGCTAAGATGAAAATATCGGGCACTGAAGCATCTTTGCAAGTCAGTACCGCACCTGGTTATCCAACCTTGACCACGACTTTTTTGGGTAAAGCGCAACAGACTGTAACAGTAGAAAAACTCGTGACAGTTTTCACCTCGCGGGAGGTGGAAACACCAGTCCTAGCCGCTCAAGAAAAACTCGCGCAACTCCCAGACTACGCAACCTTATTAAAAGCCAATGAGCAAGCGTGGGATGAGGTTTGGCAGCAAAGCGACATCCTGATTGAGGGGGATAGCACAGCTACTTTTGCTGTTCGCTACAATCTATTTCAACTGCTGATTGCGGCTCCACGCCATGATGATCGGGTGAGCATTCCGGCGAAAACTCTTTCGGGGTTTGGCTATCGCGGTCATATATTTTGGGATACAGAAATTTTTATGCTCCCCATGTTTCTGTTTACCCAACCAGCGATCGCTCGTAATTTACTCAGTTATCGCTGGCACACCTTACCAGGAGCTAGACGCAAAGCAGCCCATTACGGATATAAAGGGGCAATGTTTGCCTGGGAAAGTGCTGGTACCGGAGATGAAGTAACACCACGTTGGGCACTCGAAAGTAATTTTTATGGTGAAGACGTGCGGATTTGGTGCCGCGATCGCGAAATTCATATCAATGCAGATATCCCTTACGCCTTATGGAACTACTGGCAAGCCACTGGTGATGATGACTGGATGCAAAAGGTCGGCGCAGAGGTGATTTTGGATGCCGCTATTTTTTGGGGTAGCCGAGTCGAATTCAATTCTGAGCGCGAACAATACGAAATTCGGGGAGTGATTGGAGCAGATGAATACCATGAATTAGTCCACAACAACGCCTTTACAAACCGGATGGCGCAATGGCATCTAGAGAAAGCGATCGCAGTTTATGATTGGTTGACTGACAAATTTCCCGAACGAGCGACTGAACTAGAACAGAAACTAAAACTCACCTCTCAAGAGCGATCGCACTGGCAAGATATCATCGCCAAAATATTGTTTCTCTATGATCCATCAACAGAACTAATTGAGCAGTACGAGGGATTTTTTCAATCGGAAGATATCGATTTAGCAGATTATGAACCACGCGATCGCTCCATGCAAGCTATCTTGGGTGTTGATAGAATCAACAAATATCAAGTAATCAAACAGCCAGATATCTTGATGCTGCTTTATTTAATGCGGGAATCAGCAGATTTTCCTTACAGCGAAAAAGCATTGCAGACCAACTGGGACTACTACGCACCCCGCACGGATATTACCTATGGTTCATCCCTTGGCCCGGCAGTTCATGCCATCTTAGCTTCAGATTTGAGCAAATCAATCGAAGCTTACGAACTGTTTATACGAGCGTTAATGGTGGATCTTGAAGATAACCGAGGTAACACCAGTGATGGAATTCACGGCGCTAGTGCTGGTGGCATTTGGCAAGCTGTAATTTTTGGGTTCGGTGGCATTCAACTAACCGAAAAAGGACCCGTAGCCAACCCCCATTTGCCCCCAGGCTGGACGCGCCTGAAGTTTAAACTGCACTGGCGCGGGAAATGGCACGATTTTGATCTGCATGGGGGACTGGGAGACAAGGGGACAAGGGGACAAGGGGACAAAGGGAATAGCCAATCCTCAATCCCCAATTCCCAATCTCCAATCTCCAATCCCCAATCCCCAATCCCCAATCCCCAATCCCCCAACATCCAAGGATTTATTTTCGACCTAGATGGTGTGCTAACAGATACAGCAGAACTTCACTATTTAGCTTGGAAAAAGCTAGCAGATGAAGAGGGTATACCGTTTGATCGGGAGGCTAACGAGGCACTGCGCGGCGTATCTCGTCATGCTTCCCTCATGCTAATTCTTGGAGATAGACCGTATTCGGAAGCACAAATCCAGGAGATGATGGAGCGCAAGAATCGCTACTATGTGGAGTTGATCCAAAATATGACACCCCAGGATTTGTTGCCAGGTGCGATCGCTCTTTTAGATGAACTGCGGCAAGCTAGGATTAAAATCGGTATTGGTTCAGCTAGCAAAAATGCCCGCACAGTGATCGAGCGATTGGGCATTGCTGACAAAGTAGATGCGATCGCTGATGGTGATAGTGTGCAGGAACCAAAGCCAGCACCAGACGTATTTCTATACGCAGCCAAGCAGTTAGGAATCGAACCAGAGCAATCTGTGGTGGTAGAAGATGCCGCTGCGGGCATTGAGGCAGCTCTCGCCGCTGCTATGTGGGCAGTAGGACTTGGCCCCGTTGAACGAGTTGGAGCCGCTCATGTTGTTTTACCCAGCCTAGAAGGCGTTACATGGGCAAATTTAAGAGCCAAATTAAGCAATATTGCCAGACAAAAACAGTGAACCAGGAGTCAGGAGTCAGAATTCAGAATGGGCTAAACGCCCCGCTACCGCTAACAGAATTGGTGAATACTCTACCCATAAAGGGATCGAGTTTTACAGCTATTTTCAGGTAAATAGACCACACGGTAGGGAACATTGCTCATTGGTGTCAACTTAACGTAAAACTGCACGTCCACCAGGAATTGAAATTCTTGGCTCATAACGGAAGTCATCTAAAGATGACTAAATATCCCCAAAAATCTTGAGTCTACTTCAGTAGACTTTCTTCTTTAGGCGGGAACTTCAGTTTCCGACGGGTACTCAAACCAAGCGAGAAGGCATTTCTAGCTTAAGTTGACACCAATGAGCATTGCTGTGCCCCTACAACAGATGTGGTTCAAATACATGAAAACTGCTGTAAGACCAGAATATTTAAGACTATTTTCGCCCACCAGGGACGTTTGCGGTAGCGTCTTGTAGAGAAGTACGGTTTTAAGCAATATTCATTACCCACTCATACAGAATTCATACTTAATTCTGACTCATGAGTTCTGAATTCTTCTTATAAACTTTCTCTATTTTACCCAGTCTAAGGACTTGGGACGACTCGACAGTTGATCGTATAATTGGTTGAACCACTGCCAGGTATTCTCAGGCTGGCATAGTCGCCGCTTAGTTGAACATGTGATGGTGGTTGGTGTAGAGTTACACAGCATCTGTGAACTGCGGTTTGGTACTCTCGCCATTGCTTACGGATTGCTACACTGGCGGCATCATCGCCTAAGTCTGAAAATCTTAGCCCCGCTCGCATTAGCCAGGATTCCACGTCAGTTGTTTCACCAACGATTTCTGGAATGGGATTAATATTTTTCATGAGTAATATCTTATACGTATATTCACAATTACTCCTTTTACTTTAAAATAAAGTATTAATACTAGGCAATATCATTTTTTATCAAAATCATCAATAAAAATTATTAGTGCCTGAGTATTGATACTCAGGCACGAAAGAATGAATTACTATTACGGTTGGCAAACATCATTGCTTTGGCTTCCGAATCGGCCGTTTTCTAGCTCATTAGAAGCGATAGCCTACTCCGGCTTGGAAGCTGACGGCATCAGCATCACTATTTCTGTAGGCGTCAATGCCCCATTTAGTATCGCCGTAGGCAATAATATTGTTGCTAACTTCTGATTCAATACCAAGGGTGACTACAGGTGCATTCTGATTACCTAATGGAGTTCTTTGACCTTCATCGGTGACAAAAGAATAACCACCACCGAAGTAAAGGTTAGTGTTTCTAGCGATGGGCGCATCATAAGTCACTATAGGCATAATTGCAGCAGCATCACCACCATACAGCACAGAACCCCGCAGTGAAACAGGTGCATTGGGGATGGCGTAACGTCCTTGGATATTACCACCAATTTGTGATTCATCGTTTCCTTGTCCGCCACTGGTTGCACCGGCTGCAACACCGGCACCGATGTAGTTAGCATTAGTACCATTAATATCCGCTGTTTGAGCAGATGCAATTCCGGCTGAAAGGACAATGGAAGCAACAGCAAGTGCAGAGGCAGCTAATTTTGTAAGTTTCATAAGATTCTTCTCAGTAGAGTTGTTTAAAGTCAATGTTCTCTAGTACTAGAATCTCTTTTTTTACAAAATGTAACCTCGCACATCTGGTTCACCCAAGTGGTTGAATTATTTCTCACCTACTTGGGTGTACCCACTGAACGATTCAAAGTTATTTTTTTAAAAAACGCTGACGCAGACGAGATATGAAACTATTCACCTCTGGTATTTTCATCCAGGAAGCGATCGCAGCAAACACCGCAATCCCCACAAAGCCAGATACACACAACTGCAACACCAAAATCAGTAAACCTGTTTTCCCTAAAAATTGCTGAGAAGCAACCAGTGTCCCATAACTTGCTACCCCAGATACCACACTACCCGCAGTCAAACCCAAAATCGGCAAACCCCACTCACGCCAAGGTAAACCATTGAGTTTGCGATCGAGCAACCATAACAGCATTAACATTGAGCTGCAATTTACACCCACTGTTGCCAACACCAAACCGGGAGCGCCAAAAGGTTTAACGAAAAACCAATCTAATAAGATATTAAGGAAGATGTTAAAAATACTGATGCGAAAAGGTGTCTGTCCATCCCCCAAGGCATAAAATACCCGCACCAAAACATCACGTCCTAAATAGACAAACATCCCAATTCCATAAGCCACTAACAATGAAGAAACTAACTGTGTAGCTTCTGGTTTGAAAGCACCGCGCTCATATACCACCTGCACAATGGGTACAGATAGCGCCACCATCAGCGCCCCTAGCGGTAGCATGGTAAAGGCAGTGAGTAGAAGTCCTTGGCGAATGCGTGATTTTAGTTCTGGCCAATTTTCGGGGCTAGCAAGTTTGGCAAATATCGGTAATAGGGGCAGCAAAATGATATTAGAAATAATCCCCAAAGGAGTTTGGACTAATAGATTGGCATAGTTAAATCCTGCCGCAGCACCAGGGATAGGACTAGCAAAATAAAGGTCAGTGGCAACATTAATTGGCATCATTCCAGAGGAAATTGTTGCCGGAGTCATGATTTTAATTACTTCTTGAACGCCTGGGGATTTAAAATCAAACCGCAGACGTAATGTGCCTAATCCTAACCGCCATTGGACAATTAACTGTACTAACCACTGGAGAATTGCTCCTGCTAAGGTTCCCCAAGCTAAAACCATTCCCCCAATTAAAGCGTACTCCGGCTTGATAATATCTTTGCCCAGTTGCATAGTCAAGATACCAAGACCGGCAACAACGGTAATACTGGATAATAAAGGACTAATGGAGAGTAACCAATATTGATTGGCTGCATTTAGAGTACCGAAGCCAATGCCAATTAAACCGGCAAATAAAGCCATCGGCGCCATAATGCGGAGTTGTTGAATGGCGATCGCTCTGGTTGTCGCCTCCAAACCATAACCGACTACATCAACGATCGCATCCGCAAATAAAACCTGAG
>JBGTMK010000960.1:0-2216 GCA_041743605.1 Nostoc sp. | reverse complement strand
AGTCGCCAGCCGCTTTTCTTTCAGCTTGGGCTTCTAGGCGTTCTCTTTGCTCAATGGGATCGGTAAGTTCTGAGAAGCTCTTCCCAGTTTCTCGCCCGACTATAAATAACTCAAATCTTTCCACTAAACCAGGTTGAGAACGGTGGGGTTTTGCTAGAGGCGAAATTTCTACGGGATAATCAATTACAAAGGTAGGTTGAATTAAATTGGCTTCTACTTTCTCTTCAAAGGCTAAATTTAGTAACTTACCAATTGATTGGGCTTCATCGATACCAGGAATACCAGCATTTTTACTTGCTGTTTTGGCATCTTCCAAACTTTGGAACGAATTAAAATCCAAACCTGTAAATTCTTTAACTAAATCGTGCATTGTCACCCGTCGCCAAGGTGGTGTTAAATTTATAGGTTCCCCTTGGTAGGTGATTTCTAATGTGCCAAGTACGTCTTGGGCGACAGTGGTAATAATCCCTTCAGTCAACGCCATCATATCGTTGTAATCGGCGTAGGCTTGGTAAACTTCAATCGTCGTAAATTCAGGATTATGTCGAGTCGAAATTCCCTCATTGCGGAAAACCCGCCCCAATTCAAACACCTTTTCAAAACCACCCACAATCAACCGCTTGAGATGGAGTTCTGTGGCAATTCGCAAATACAATTCCATTTCTAAAGTGTTGTGATAAGTGATAAATGGACGTGCATCTGCACCCCCAGTCTCACTTTGCAAAACTGGTGTTTCAATTTCCAGAAAATCCCGCTGTTCCAAATAGCGGCGAATACCAGCAGTAATTTGAGCGCGACGGCGGAAAGTTTGTCGCACTTCCGGGTTAACAATCAAGTCAACGTAGCGCTGACGGTAACGCTTGGCAACATCCGTTAATCCATGCCACTTGTCGGGTAAGGGCAACAGGGATTTAGTGAGGATAGTATATTGTTTAACGTAGACAGATAACTCGCCCTTTTCAGTCCGTTTAATAGTACCTTTGGCTCCTAAAATGTCACCTGTATCTGTAAGTTGCTTCAGGTGATTGAAGGCATCGGCATCAATATCTGCCATACCTTCTTGAATGCGATTTTTATCTAGATAAAGCTGAATTGTACCGGTTTCATCTTGCAAGGTGAAAAAAGCCAATTTACCGAAAACGCGACGCGCCATAATGCGTCCGGCTATGGCAACTTCTAAATCAACTTCTTCACCATTGGATAAATCGGCAAACTGTTCTTGCAACTGCGCTGCGTGATGGGTAGATTCCCAACGATAGGCATAGGGATTAGTCCCTAGCTGCTTGAGTTGTTCTACTTTCTCCAGCCTCGCGGCTCGGATATCTTCTTCCGACATGGTAACGAACTAAATAGGGCAAGATTAATTATAGATGCTGCCAAAGTTGGGAGTAAGTAATAATCGCCTAAATAATGATGTGCGTAGGCGTAGCCCACCGTAGGTATCGCTAAAGGAAATACACAATGACACAAACTAGAGTGCGCCTGTGGACTTTGACACTCCCCGAATTAGAAATTCGGGGATTCTTGCTTCAAAGGGATTCCAGTGAATTTACCCTCAGCAAGCATCGTAAACGAATATCACCGGATGTTTGAAACGCACCAATAAAATCTTTTTATTAACTTTCCTTGCGTATTTGTCAAGATTTTGAGATATTAAGTTGAAAAATCAATTCGGATAGAAACTTATGACAACCGAGCAAGAGCTTCAATCTCTTTTTAATACCTTAGATAGCGATCAAGACGGCAAAATCTCCATTAATGATCTTTTTTTAAGTCCTGGCTTAAGTGCAATCATCTCATCAGAAACAAATACCACTAGTCCCCAGGAGTTACTAGTACAGTATGATTCAGACAAAGACGGTAGTATTACCTTTGAAGAGTTAAAGGAAGCAGTTGAGAAAGCAAGAAATTTAAACTAGCAGTCAAAAAATCAACGCCACACTCACCCCAAAATCTCTCTGTAGCCCATACTAAATCCCTCTCTAGGCAAACTATTGAGGGATTTGCCTTTATTTGCCCTTTAGTGACACTTTGCTATCCTCTACAGATACTTAATATGGGAGCATCCCAAACGTTTCAGAAGGCAGAAGTACGTTCGCGCAGCGTGTCGTAGACAAGGCAGAAGGCTTTTATGGAACCCACGTTTAAAAACGTGGGATTGAAATAAGGACGCTTTGTATCTTGCGCTACGCGTCTCGATACAATTCTTTTTATAT
>JBGTMK010000959.1:0-16908 GCA_041743605.1 Nostoc sp. | reverse complement strand
CTTTATGCTCCTCATGGACAAGCAATGCCGACTCTGAAAACACACGCAAATAGAGTGTGCTATCTTTTTCGTATAATTCTGCGTTTCCCTCAGTAATGCGATGCTTATGCCCTGTAACTTCGCCTTCTGCCAAAGTTAAGTGAGGTATTTTTTGTCCTTCAATTTGCTGCACAGGCAGTAAGATTACATCACCTTGACGAATCGGTTGCATGGTTTTGCTTTCCTGACATGGGTACAAACCCCACTTCGCTTTTGCTCTCAAGTTTGATTTAATTTTGGCACAAGCTCTTAAAGATTGGGCGTTGAGCATTGGGCATAGATAAATTCAATAGTTATTCTTCCCTTGCTCCCCCTGCTCCCCCTGCTCCCCCTGCTCCCCCTGCTCCTTCATCCCCCATTCCCCAATGATATTTTGAAAACTGTAGTCGCCAATTATGCGTTAGATAAGTTAAAGATTGAAATAGCTGGAAATTCAGACCCAGCGTACCCTCATTTCTCCTCTGGGACAGACTGGGCATTAAGTTCAGCGGATTTTCTCCCAAACAGGCAGTTTATGTGAGGATTAAATCACCGCCCTAAGCGTGACCTTTTATCTTGACAATTTGCAAAAGTTACCTCAATTTGACTGTTTGGCTTAGTAGCTCTTCTTTTTATTGAAATTTCCATGTCAACTCTCGTCATCGTCGAATCTCCAACCAAAGCTCGTACCATTCGCAACTACCTGCCAGCAGGCTATCGGGTGGAGGCGTCTATGGGTCATGTGCGTGACTTACCCCAGTCGGCTAGTGAAATTCCCGCTGCCGTCAAGGGGGAAACATGGGCGCAGCTAGGGGTAAATGTGGACGCCGACTTAGAACCGGTATATGTTGTCCCGAAAGACAAAAAGAAAATTGTCACCCAGCTGAAAGAAGCCCTCAAGGATGTAGATGAACTGATTCTGGCAACGGACGAAGACCGGGAAGGTGAAAGCATTAGTTGGCATTTATACCAATTGCTGAAGCCGAAAGTTCCCACTAAGCGGATGGTGTTTCACGAAATTACCCAAGAGGCGATCAAAAAAGCTCTGAAAAACTGCCGCAATATTGATGAGCAGTTGGTTCGCGCCCAAGAAACGCGGCGAATTTTAGATCGGCTGGTGGGCTATACCCTGTCTCCCCTACTATGGAAAAAAATCGCCTGGGGATTATCTGCTGGGCGAGTGCAATCCGTAGCTGTGCGAGTTTTAGTCACTAGGGAACGCCAACGCCGTGCTTTCCATGAGGGTACATACTGGGATTTGAAAGCCAGTTTGTCAAAGGAAAAAACCCCCTTTGCTGCCCAGTTGATCACATTGGGAGGAACCAAAATCGCTAATGGTAGCGATTTTGACGCCACGACCGGACAAATTACCGCAGGTCGCAATGTCTTGTTGCTCAACGAAGAAGAAGCGGTAGCGCTCAAGGAACGCCTAACGGGGAAAACCTGGAGTGTTAACGACATTGAAGAACGCCCTGTGACGCGCAAACCGTCGCCACCGTTCACCACCTCGACACTGCAACAAGAATCTAACCGGAAACTGCGCCTCTCAGCCCGTGACACAATGCGGGTTGCTCAGAATTTGTACGAGCAGGGGTATATTACCTATATGCGGACAGACTCGGTGCATTTGTCAGATCAAGCGATCGCAGCTGCTCGGAGTTGTGTAGAAAAGCTCTACGGTCAACAATACCTCAGTCCCCAACCCCGGCAATACACCACCAAATCCAAAGGCGCACAAGAGGCGCACGAAGCAATTCGTCCAGCGGGTAATACCTTCCGCACACCCCAAGAAACTCCTTTGGGCGGTCGAGAACTTGCTATTTACGATTTGATTTGGAAGCGGACTGTCGCCTGTCAAATGGCTGATTCTCGCCAAACTCAAATTACCGTGCAATTGCAAGTCGAGGACGCTGGATTTCGTTCTTCTGGCAAACGCATTGAATTTCCAGGATACTTACGCGCCTACGTCGAAGGTTCAGACGACCCGGAAGCAGCACTGGAAGACCAGGAAGTAATTTTGCCGAATCTGAAAGTCGGAGATCATCCGAATTGTACAGAACTGGAAGCAGTCGGGCACGAAACTCAACCGCCAGCTAGATACACCGAAGCTTCTTTGGTGAAAACCTTAGAAAGTGAAGGTATCGGTCGTCCCAGTACCTACGCCAGCATCATTGGCACAATCATCGATAAGGGTTATGCCCATTTGGTGACTAACGCCCTCATTCCCACCTTCACCGCTTTTGCCGTCACCGACTTGCTGGAAAAACATTTTCCAGACATCGTTGACCCCAGTTTCACATCGAAGATGGAGCAAACCCTCGATGACATTGCCACAGGTGAAGCGAAATGGCTACCCTACTTGCAGCAATTTTATCTGGGAGAAAAAGGGCTAGAAACCCTGGTAAAAGAACGAGAAAGTCAGATTGATGCCACCAAAGCTAGGACTGTAGAACTGGAGAATCTAGATGCCAAAGTCCGCATTGGGAAATATGGCCCCTACATTGAAGTCGCAAATGGTGAAGGAGTGATCACCGCTTCAATTCCCAAAGACCTGACACCAGCTGACCTCGACCCCAAACAGGTAGAAGTATTGCTGCGCCAAAAAATCACTGGCCCTGACCAGGTAGGTCGCCATCCCGAAACTGGCGAACCGATTTATGTAAAAATTGGCGCTTATGGGCCTTATGTCCAATTAGGGGACAAAACCGACGAAAACCCTAAACCGAAACAAGCCTCCCTACTCAAGGGTGTTACCCCAGAAACCGTTACCCTGGAAATGGCTGTTGGTCTATTGGCACTACCCCGAACATTGGGAGTTCACCCAGTCACAGGCGGCAAAATTCAAGCAAGTTTGGGACGCTTTGGCCCTTATGTGGTTCATGACCAGGGTAAGGAGGGGAAAGATTACCGCTCCCTGAAAGCTGCTGATAATGTATTGGCAATTAGCCTAGAACGTGCATTGGAATTGTTATCCGAACCAAAAAAGGGACGTAGTTCCACCAACAGCAAGTCCAAGGCAGCCTTACGCGAATTGGGTACGCATCCAGAGGATGGGGAAACAGTTAACATCTACGATGGCCCTTATGGCCCTTACATCAAGCATGGCAAAACTAATGTCAGTATCCCAGAAGGTCAAACGGTAGAAGATATAACCCTGGCTGAGGCGCTGAACTTGTTGGCGGCGAAGACCTCGACTGGGAAATCGACTCGCAAAACGAGTAAATCAACGAGTTCTAAATCTAAGTCAACAGCTAAATCATCAACGGCTGCTGCAAAGAAAAAGGGTACAGAAGGCTAGTGGCAAGTCAAACAATTTTGGATTTTGGATTTTAGATTTACGATAGGGTAGTGTTAGCGACGAAGGAGCGTCTTTTAGATTTATTTCGCCTACAAGGGGCGTGGCATTAACCCTAAAATTCTCTTAATCTAAAATCTAAAATCTAAAATTCGTACTCAAGAGTCTATCTAAGGTCCAATCCTTAACTCTTGACCCTTGATAACCATCCTTGATAGGATACAGTTCGGTAGGTCGCAAGTGTGATACTCTAAAAAGTAAGGGAAAACACAACGCTAAATTTTAGAAGTGGCTTATCTCCCAAATACGGGATTGTGTATCAACCCGATTGGAAGCCAGAGGTACGAAAATATACCATTTTCTACGTACCTGTTAATCAAAAATTGAGGTAGTATCTCAGGAGCGGTCAGTTCATGGACTATATAGAAAAGGTGCTGGAAAAGCTTAAGGAATTAGCTCGTAGGCTCATTGAGAGTCTATTAGGGCCAGAGGCTGAACCGGAACCGGAACTGATTCCGATTCCTGTAAACGATCGCTCGCGCCGTCGCCACTAAAATCACAGTGGTAAACTCGACGTTACAACCCTTAAGCATTCTGGCACTGCATGGGCCAAACTTAAATTTGCTAGGACAGCGAGAACCAGGAATTTATGGTATCTTGACACTAGCTGAAATTAACCGCCTGTTAGAAGAAGAAGCATTCAAGTTACAGGCGAAAGTTTTTCCTTTGCAGTCAAATCATGAAGGAATTTTAGTAGACACTATTCATGAGGCGTTAGGGCAATATCAAGGAATTCTGATTAATGCAGGGGCGTACACCCATACAAGTGTGGCATTGCGAGATGCGATCGCGGGTGTTAACTTACCCACAGTAGAAGTGCATCTGAGCAATATTTACTGCCGGGAAGATTTTCGCCATCATTCTTACATCGCTCCAGTCGCGATCGGCCAAATAAGTGGTTTTGGCGTCCAAAGTTACTTGTTGGGCTTACAAGCTTTAGTGAATCATTTAAGAAAAGACGAAACGTAAAGAATGAAAAATCAATCGATTTTAGAGTTTAGATTTTGGATTAAATTCTTCAATCCAAAATCCAAAATCCAAAATTCAAAATTCTATGCGTTACTCTCCTATAAGTCGGTTTAAAGGAACTTTACTCGGAGCATTCCTGGGGGGAAGTTTAGTCTCTAGTGGTAAAGTACAGTTTGAGAATTACCTAGATTTGGGCAGAATGGCGGTTCTGGGTACTCAGAGTTTGATAGCTTTGGGTAGATTAGATTTAGATGATTGGATAGGGCGTCAGCAACAAGAGTCTCCTCATTTACTAGAAACTGATGACATATCAACAAACATAATTATTGCCACACTACCAGTAGCACTTTTTTATCACGAAAATCCACTTAAGCTCCGACAAAACTTGTTGCGTGTGCTAAAAATCTGGGATGATGACCCACTAGTAAGGGATGGAACACTAGCAGTAGGATATGCGATCGCTCTTGCCCTAACAGAAAAACTCGACCCCCAAACCCTTATCCCACAAACGATTTCTTTTATCGGAGACACGCCGACATCTATACCAAAAAAATTATTAAGAGTCCAGAATTTATTACAACAAGGGGCTGGATTGTCAAGGGCGCAAGCTGAGTTTTCTAAAGAAGAAAAACTCAGCAACACTATTGCTATGGCATTCTACTGCTTTTTGAGTACCTTGGAAGACTTTCGCCTTGCAGTTTTGCAGGCTACTCACAATAGCAATTCTAAAGTGCAAGATGCTACGCCTCTAATCTCACAGGCTACAGGTGCAATTACTGGTGCTTTATCAGGAGCATATAATGGTACAAGTGGAATTCCCGTAAATTGGCAAGTTTTGCTCTTACAAAGGAATTCTCCAGCATGGGGACTAACTAGCTTTTCTCAAATGTTAGAATTGACCGATGCATTTGTGGCGGTGTGGTCAGGAGTGTATAATCTTGCTTTAAATCCAACGGGGTTAACAGAGGAGGAATGTGAGGTGGCTCTGCTTTCAGTTTATGCAGCTCCTCGCGTTATTCGATCACGTTAATCTTAATAACTAGATAACTAGACAAATTAGGGGCTGAAGACCCTTGCTAAAAGTCGGCGAACTTCTGTCATAGTGTACTAGTACCGCAAGGCGGAATTCGTAATTCGTAATTAATTGTTTACAAGGGTTTCAAACATTTCAAATGGGTGGCTTATTTACGCCGTGCGGTACTAGTCTCATATACTATAATTTTTCAGCAAACCCGCGGACTGATTCTGTAGGTAGCTATTGTGGCAAATCGGTAACAAAAAAGCCCCCGCCACCATAGTTGCAGCAGCCACAGAGCCAACTTCCCTGATGATTGTCTTTTTTTGAGCTATCAAAGTCGGCAATTGCAGGCAAAGATAATGAAAATGCAGCAATTTTTGCAGTTATTGACCCAGCAATTGACTCACTGGCGGCGACAGTACAAAATACTACGCCGTAAGGGAAAATTAATGAGAAGTCCCAAAAGTAAAAGCCATAGAAGGGAACTTCTTAAGACTATGGTCAAGAATGTATTCCTGTTTTTATCAAAAACCAATGAAAAAAGCGTAGATGTAGCCACCCGTAGGAATCGCCGCAAACAAGAAAAAGCACTCAGGTTAAAGGAAAAATCAATTAAAACTAAGAGTAGTATTTATGCTATTGGTTTAAATTGGGTGCATGAACAGCGTTCCTTGGTAATTTTAGCGATCGCTGTAGTGTCTCTCACTGGCGTTATTGGATATAAACTATACAATCAAACTCAACTCCAAATAGGAAGTCCCGCACCCCAGACATTTACAGCGCCCTACACAGCTAGCATTGAAGATCAGAAAAAAACAGAAGCCGAGCGCAAAGCTGTCAGTAAAAACTCCTTACAAGTATTGATGGTTAATGTGCGAATCAACGAGCAAATCAAAGAAAAATTGCAGCAATTTCTTGATGATGGCAAAGAAATTCGCGCCGTTGCTGGAGCTTTTCCTTTTTTTGATCCTCTAGTTTTGTCCATCTCTATCCAGCGTTACCTCCGCTCCTGTCCCGATCCGGAATGGCAAGCACTGCTATTGGCTCTAGAAGATAGTAAAAATCAGCAGAACAAGGCAACAGGACAAACTGCCGCCTCATCCCGTTTATCATCGATAGCTGCCCCTAATCAGGAACGCCAGCCGCGCACAACATCATCTAAATCTGATTCCCAGAGTCTAGAACAGACAATTGATCTTTCTCAAAAGACTTACTTTACTCAAGCAAAAGCAGAACTAGAATCTTACGGTATCACTACCTCTGAGAAAAACTTGTCCTTACTGATTGCCCAAATTTCCCAGACTCGCCAAAAATTTACCCAAGCCACTGCCAAACTTTTACAGTTGGAGAGTGTTAGCCCAGAAGCAGTATACGAGGAATCTCTCCTTTTGGATTTGTCAGATGCCGAGTGGGAAAAAACACAAATAGGAATTTATCAGAGTATAGAGCGAATTCTCACCCAAGGCATCCCACTGGGACTGCCACGAAATATCTTACAAGATGCGGTGAGCTTACAAGTGCAGACTTTTGTACCAGAATCCGCTGAACCTTTAGCAAGCAAACTGTTGTTAGCTGTACTCAAGCCGAATCTGCAAAACGATGAGGAGCAAACGAGAGAAAACGCTCAAAAGGCTGCTGCTGGCATACCACCGGTGATGGTGAAGGTACAGCGTGGTGAGGTGATTGTCAACAAAGGAGAGCAGATTAGTGCATGGAACTTTGAGGTGCTGGAGCATTATCACCTAATTCGTCGGGAGGTAAAATGGCACGAGTTGGTGAAGTTAGCAGCCGTTATTGCGATCGCTATTGGCATTTTTGTCTGGGTAGAACGGCATATTGATCACGAATTGCGACAACGTGATCGAATATTAGTATTACTGCTAACTTTGAGTGTCCCAGGAGTAATTACGTTAGGATTGCCCTATACCACCTGGAGTGCCCTTGGTTTATTGTTGGGAAGCTTCTACGGCCCCACTTTGGGATTAACAGTTGTCGGACTGCTGTTCCCGATATTAGGCATTAGCTTGGATATGAGCAAGGCTGCGCTTTTAGCTGGTGTAGGGGGAGGAGTATTAGGTAGTTACATAGCCCAACGATTGCGATCGCGTGAAGAATTGGCACTATTAGGTGTGGCGATCGCCTTAACTCAGGGCGGCATTTACCTTGCTGTTAAAATCTTAATTGGTCAAGCATTTGGTTCAACTTGGTATATCGTCCTCCGAGAAGCCGGATTGTTTGCTTTATCTGGTTTAGGCTGGAGTGTTGTCGCTTTAGGGTTGAGTCCTTATCTAGAAAAAGTTTTTGATTTAGTTACCCCAATCCGCCTAGCAGAACTGGCGAATCCTAATCGCCCTTTATTAACACGACTCGCTACTGAAACTCCCGGAACTTTTCAGCATACGCTGCTGGTGGCGACTCTTGCCGAAGCTGCTGCTAAAGAACTAGGCTGCAATGTTGAGCTAGTCAGGGCTGGCACGCTATATCATGATATGGGTAAAATGCACGACCCCCTTGGCTTTATTGAAAATCAAATGGGGGGGCCGAATAAACATGATACAGAGATTAAAGACCCTTGGAAGAGTGCAGAAATTATCAAAAAGCACGTAACTGAAGGGTTGGTGATGGCGCGGAAACACCTTTTACCGACAGCGATTCAAGCTTTTATTCCAGAGCATCAGGGAACGATGCTAATTGCCTATTTCCATCACCAAGCCCAGCAAATGGCTCAGGAAGATCCAAGTTTAACGGTAGACGACGCAGATTTTCGCTACGATGGGCCAATTCCTCAATCACGGGAAACCGGAATTGTGATGTTAGCAGATTCTTGCGAAGCGGCGCTGCGATCGCTCCAAGGGTCAGATTCAGGTAAGCGTCCCCTTCGCGGATCGTCTCCCGCAAAAGAGGAAAAGCGATCGGTTAAAGATGTCTCCACAGAACAAGCTTTAACAATGTTGAACAACATCCTGCGTGCCAAATGGCAAGACAATCAACTCGTTGATTCAGGATTAACACGAGAAGAAATGTCACAAATTGCCCAGATATTTGTGGATGTTTGGCAGCAATTTCATCACAAACGAATTGCTTATCCGAAGTTGAAGGCTGGTAGTACTGCGCGGAATTCGTAACTTGTAATTCCGATATTGGACTTGAAACATACGCTTACCAAGAAAGCAAGTGGGTAGTAAAGCAGCAAGCTGTTTCCAGCCATTCATTAACTGAACAAGAAAAAACCAGTCGATTTTTTTCGACTAATTTGGCAACCTCCGAACAAGAAACAATACTTACTCCTAAACCCTGAGATTGATATTCTTCTATATATTCCCGATATTCAATCTCTAATCCCCAGTACGCTGCACAGCAGCCAAAATAAAATTAACTGCTGCTTGAGTATGCTGTTCAATCATTTCTGGACTCAGCAGTTGTAAATCAGGTCTAGTATGCTTGATGTTTTCGTAAGCGTTGAAGTATAAATTACAAACCCCAATAATATGCAGAGTGGTGAAAAATGGATCAATCTGACGGAAACAACCCTCAGCCATCCCTCGCTCTAAAATCTTGATCAGATAGCTAAAATTTTCTTGCCAATTCCCCTCTTTAAAATACTTTCCCTGATTTTGGTTTGCTTCTTGGAACCAAAGCATCCCTCTGTGCGGGTGAGCAGCTTCGTAGGCGATCGCTCCTTTGATAAGCACCTTCAACGCCTCCTCTGGTGGGAACTGATCCAAATTTAGCTGCTCAAACCCTTCGTGCATCTCCACCGCCGGACGTTGCAGAACAGCTTGATATAACCCTTCCTTGCTCTGAAAGTAGTAGTAAATCATCGCTGTGGTGACACCTGCACCTCTAGCGATCGCCTCTGTTCGCGCCCCTTGAAGTCCATTTCTGGCAAAATCCGCTTCCGCTGCATCGAGAATCTGCTTTTTTGTCGCCTCTGCATCACGCACCTGACGCGGCTTTTTAGATGAGAATTTTGACTGCGTTGAACGACCCACGTTGCTCCATCATCATAACCAAAATATATTAACTAAAAAATTGGTTAGTAGTTGACATAGAAGATGAAATTTATTAAGTTAATATCAACTAACTAATTTTTTAGT
The DNA here is from genome assembly GCA_041743605.1 of Nostoc sp. Taxonomy (GTDB): domain Bacteria; phylum Cyanobacteriota; class Cyanobacteriia; order Cyanobacteriales; family Nostocaceae; genus Nostoc. Next base: position 7,451 of record JBGTMK010000959.1, on the reverse strand, counting down.
TAGTTGATTAGATAATACAGTAACCAAAGTTAGCCGAGCAAATGCCCGGTAGTGTCATTTCGTCCATTGCAGACAAGACTTTAATTATCCCAATTGACATTCAAAACAGGAATGTAGGACAAGCAATATAAGCTTGTTAAAACTTTCAATTTTCAATATTGAGTGACATTTTGTTAATGCATCTAGCGAATACTAAATAACTATAGCAGGAGGCAGAAGGCAGGAGGCAGAAGGCAGGAGGCAGGAGGTAAAAGTATTACTATTCCTAGCCTTGGGGTTTTCAAAATGTCCTAACCTATGTGGCTACGGCTATATTTAACATTTTGGAGGAAAAATGGAACCAATTTTACCGGGCGCGCCTTGGCTAATCGCGCATAAATCTATATTAGGAGTGAATCAACCCAATAAAATTACTTTAAATGGACAGGATTACGTCATTTGGCAAAATCAAAAAGGCGAACTGTTTGCCCTTGATAATATCTGTCCACATATGCAAGCACCTTTATCAAACGGCTGGATTTGTCAGGAAAAAGATACTATTACTTGCCCTTTTCATGCATTAGAATTTGATGGGCAAGGCAGACTCCAGCAAGGAGATCAAAATGATAGTAAGCCAATTACAAAACCATTAGAGCTAATTATTAGTAATGATTGCATCTGGACTTATGCCGGATTTGAGCCAAGATTACCCATCCCACATTTGCATCAAAAAATTGTAGATGAATACGAGTTCATCGGAGTAACTGGGGAAAAAAGTATTCAGGGAGAATTTTTGAGTAACCTGATGGTTAACTATGACTATAACCATCAAAATGGTATTCATAAAGAACTATTTAAAATTACAAAATGTAATGTCAGTCTTTTTGAAAAAGAAGGATATTATGCCACAGTCAAACAAGAACTAATGAGAGCCAATAACACATTAGGAGAAATTATCAAAAATCCCGTTTTAAGCATCTTTCCAGAAAATCTTAGTAACACTCTTGAATACGCTTTTCCTTCAACTACCGTTTTCTTTGCTAAAACACCTATTGCTCAAATTGCTCAAACTCATATTCTCTACCCGGAAACTGAAAAAATCACCAAGACTTTTATTCTGATGTATGCCAAGTTCAAAAATTCTTTAATAAAATTTATGTTTAAAAATTCAATCTTACAAGCAGCAGCCGCAGTTATTGAACAAGATACAAGTGCAGTTGAAAGTTTGTATCCTCGGCAAAAACCAAAAATTAGATTACCAAATGAAGAGATTATGTGCTACGCAGAAAAACTATACCATGATTGGTAATTTAGATTTGCAAAGCCTAACTACGCTTTACAATTACAGCAGAATTCAGAAGTCAAACAGGCTTCATATCTGGCTTTGAGAGTTAGCTTGTGTACTTCACCAACTTGAAATCTGCTATAAGTAGATACTGTAGCTAATTCCTGCTGGAGGTACTCAAATATGCAGCAGCTAAAATCCGCCGAGGAAATGCCTGGTAGCTATGGCTTGCCCATTTTGGGGGAGACTTTAGAAATATTTCGGGATTTAGACCTGTTTGTGTGGCGACGATTCCAGCAGCATGATTGCCTAGTAGCGCTGAAAATTAATACAGCGCTACTACTAACAGTGTTGTTTATTGATTGATGTTGATGTATGCGTAATTACTTGTGGCTTGCCGGAGATATGGCAACAATGAAGAGATGCTGGCTAGATGTGAAATCGCAGGGCAAATTTGCTTGGACTTTTTAATTGAAGCGAGAACGTTGTTGACGACGTTGCTTGTGCCTAGCAATTGCTTTACGCTTCTCTTTTTCTATCGGCGTCTCGAAGTGACGCTTTTTTCTCATATCTTGGAAAATTCCTGCTTTAGAAACTTCCCGCTTAAATCTTCTCAAGGCTGATTCAATACCTTCATTCTCCCCTAAAACTACTTGTGTCATTCTCATTCCTCCTTAATATGGATGAATAGTGGATGAATAGTTCAAGACTAGATACCAAATAAAATATTCCAGCAGAGTGGAGCCTTTGGCTTTATCTGCTGGAGACTCTAAATGTGAAACTTTAACGAATCGACTTAGTAGCGATCATTGTTGCGGCGGGCATTACCGCCACCCCAGCTACCACGAGGAGAACTGCTTCTTTCCTCACGAGGTTTAGCTTTGTTCACTTTCAAGTCACGCCCCATCCATTCAGCACCATCAAGTGCATCAATGGCAGCTTGTTCTTGTGTGTCTGATTCCATTTCCACAAAAGCGAACCCACGCGGCCGGCCTGTTTCCCGATCTGTGGGTAGTTGAACACGATTTACTGTTCCGTATTCTGCAAAGGCCTGCTTTAGATCCTCTTCTGTAACCTGATAGGACAGGTTCCCGACGTAAATTGACATAGAAATCTCCGAATTCAGGGAGTGTAGAGAGTTAAATTCGGAGAGACGGTTTTTATAAATCAAAACTAGTTACTCAACCGAAAATAATCTTTATGTCCATGAGTGTAGCACAGCCTTCAGCCTTTGAATATCGTCTAATAGTGAATTTTATTCACAAATCAAACCTTTAAGACAGGTTTGCAGACTTCTCCATTGACTGGCTTTTGTTTCTTGTACTATAAAAGTTACACTTTTAACAGGAAATCGGAATTAACTAGCGATCGCCTAGGTATTTAGTGTTTTGAAAATTAAGCTGTGGACTAAGAGGTAAAGATTATTATCGGCAATGGGGGCAATCATACCATAACTAACTTTTTTAAAAGCAAATTCCAAAATATTCATCCTCAAGTACCCTATTAGCTATGGTCAAACTGCGCTAAAATCCCTTCTGCTTCCTTACACAGTAATTCGTGATATTCACCGTTACTAGCGAACAAACCTCCCCATTGATTGATATCACCAGTGTTATACTGCAACGGAGTGCCGTCAAAGTGGGTAAATTTACCACCTGCTTCGGTTAATATCAGTTCTGGGGCTGCCATATCCCAATCTTTGGGCGCAGACTTGCCGGAAAGAGAAATGTAGATGTCTGTCTGTTGCTCGACAATGGTGGCGATTTTGCAGCCTACACTACCCACAGATTTATGATTTTGACAGGGTAAGTGTTGTAGTAAGTAATCTAAGCGTTGGTTACGGTGAGAGCGACTAACGACTAAAGTTAAGTCCTCAACTCTTTTACCTGATGACACTTGCAAAGGAACAGATTTACCACGGGTTTCTACAAATGTCCCCCCGCCTTTGGTAGCGTAATATAATTTTTGAGCCTCTGGTACTGCCACCACTGCCAACACTGGGCGTGTTTCCTTGATTAAAGCAATGTGAACCGCATAGTCTCCAGTTTTTTCAATAAAGTCTCGTGTGCCATCCAAAGGATCAATTATCCATACCCAAGGGGCGGAAGACTGTGCGCCCGTAGTTGGCGATTGATAAGTTTCTTCACTGATGTAAGCAAAATCTTCATTACCCAAAGCTACTTGTAGCTTTTGCAAAATGTATTGACTCACAGCTACATCGGCAACGGTAACAGGCTCATTCTGTTTATATTGTATTTCTAAGTTAGGGTCTTTTGCAGTGCCGTGGTAATACGATCGCAGTATATCTGCTGCGCCCCAACCTACCTCACGAGCGATCGCTAATATTTCTTGTAAGTCTTTCATTAAATTTGGCCTATCTAAAAATATGTATAACGTGATTAGGGGCGCACAGCGATACTTAGTTTAACTAATTACGAATTACGAATTACGAATTACGAATTATCTTAAGTTCATCCAGCGCCGTGTGCCAAAAAATTTACAGGAATCAGCAGCAATATTAGCTGCCAGTGCCAGCGCATCAATAAAACTTTCCCTTAAAATGTAATGACAGAAAGCACCGTGAAAAATATCTCCAGCCCCTAATGTATCAACTGCTTGAATCTGCGGCACATCTACAATACCAGTTTTAGTGCAACTCAAGTATTCAATTGTTTTTTGTCCGTGGGTAATGGCGATGTGAGGAATGTCAAATCCACTAAGATAACTAAAAACGTCTTCTCCAGTCTGGCAGTTCGGAGGATAAAAATTAGCTGAACAGATGGCGTAATCTACAAATGGCAGAATTTGCTCAAATCCAGGCTTCCAACTACCACCATCAATTACTACTGGGATATTCTTAGCTTTAGCCATTTGGGCTATGGAATAACTAATCGCCATCTGATGTCCATCAATGAGGACGATATCGACATTTTGCAAAATATCTGGCGGGATAGATGCGGTGCTGGCTTGAGTTTTGACAGCATTGATGGAAACCACCGCTCGTTCACCTGTGGTTTGGGTGACAATGATTGAGGAAACAGGCGGTGCTAAATCAGTGGTAGGCTCAAGATCTGCGATCGCAACTTTGTAATTTGCCAAGTCACCTCGAATTAGCTGCGTCATTGGGTGAGAACCCACTATACCCAAGACTGTAGCCTGACTTCCTAAATAATTGAAGGTTACAGCCGCGTTTGTTGCTGGGCCCCCTGCCGCTACGGTATAGTCAATAGCGACAATTTTCTGATTATTCTGAGGAGGAGAGTCAGCAAGGTAGATTAAATCTAAGGTTATTAAACCTACAAATAACCCACGATCCGATTTTTGATTTTGAATTTTGGATTTTAGATTATCCATTTCTCATATATGTTTCATAATTATTTTCAACTCTTGTACAGATGCGATTCATCGCGTCTCTACAAACTCCTATCCGATGAATCGCGTCTCTACAAAATCCTAATTTTCCCTCATGCAAACTGATCCAAAACCAGGAACACTTTATGTTGTCGGTACACCAATTGGCAACCTGGAAGATATAACCTTTCGGGCGGTGCGAATTTTACAAACTGTAGATATTATTGCTGCGGAAGACACCCGTCACACGGGGAAACTGCTACAGCATTTTCAAGTTAAAACTCCCCAGGTGAGTTACCACGAACATAATCGTACCAGCCGCATCCCAGAATTATTAGAGCATTTAGTCAACAATAAAGCGATCGCTCTGGTGAGTGATGCGGGGATGCCGGGAATTTCCGATCCGGGATATGAATTGGTGAAAGCCTGTATTGAGGCGGGGATTCCAGTAGTTCCCATTCCTGGCGCTAGTGCAGCAATTACCGCTTTGAGTGCAGCTGGATTACCAACGGATCGGTTTGTTTTTGAAGGCTTTCTCCCAGCTAAAACTCAACAGAGACAAGAACATTTAGAATCTCTGCAAACAGAATCTCGGACATTGATTTTCTATGAATCGCCCCATCGATTGCGAGATACTTTGCGAGACTTAGCTCTTGTTTGGGGAAGCGATCGCCAAATTGTGCTAGGGCGGGAGTTGACTAAATTGTATGAAGAATTTTGGCGAGGGACAATTGCCGATGCGATCGCTCATTACAACCAACGAGAACCCCAAGGTGAATATACATTAGTCGTGGCAGGAATTCCAGCTAGTCAGCCCCAATTGACAGAAGAGGAACTGAAAGCCGAATTAAGACAGTTAATTAGTCAGGGAATATCGCGATCGCAAGCTAGTCGTCAATTAGCAAAATTTACCTCCCTTCCCCGTCGCCAACTCTATCAACTAGCTCTTTCTTTAATCGTTTCTCCTGAGTCCTGAATATCTAACACCGCTTTTTAAAACTTCAGCTTTGTAAGTAATTGAATATTTTCTTGCTTACTTGTTTTAATCAAACCATCTTAAAAAGATTAATATCTCAATTGCAACTTTACTGTTGAATACCAAATCGCTGACTTTTATTTTCTGTGTCTCTACCTGAATTGCTCCAAAAAACTGGCTATATGCAAAATAATCTGATTACAAACAGCTTCCAAAAATCACCAATCTTTTTTTTGTTAACTCTAGGCATAGCTATCAGATTTTATAATATAAATTCGCCAATTATCGGTATTCACTCCTGGCGTCAGTCAGATACAGCAGCAATTGCCAGAAATTTTTATGAAAATGGTTTTAATTTATTTTATCCTCAAATTGACTGGGGAGGTAATTCTCCTGGCTATTGTGAAACCGAGTTTCCAATTTATTCGTTTATCGTTGCTCTTATTTACAAAGTTTTTGGAGTCTCAGAATTTTGGGGTAGACTATTATCAATTATTTGTTTTCTGGTAGCGTCCTACTTCCTATATCAATTTGTTAGCAAAATTCTAGATAAGAAAGTTGCGTTTTGGTCTTGCTTATTTTTTATAATTTTACCTTTAAACACTTATTATAGTAGAACTTTTCAGCCAGAGTCTATGCTGTTGATGTGTTCAATTATCGGCATATACTCTTTTACTAATTGGCTTGAATCAGAAAAGTGGCGAGATTTAATGCTATCAGGTAGCTTTGTAGCTTTGGCTTGTCTAATCAAAGTCTTACCAATAATATATTTAGGAATCCCACTTTTTTACTTAGCATGGACTAAATTTGGTATCAGAGTTTTTTCTCAACTGTCTCTGTGGATTTATAGTATATTAATCCTAGCATCTGTAGTTTTATGGTATTACCATGCTCATCAACTATTCTTAGAATATGGTAATACTTTTGGCTTTTGGTCAGGCTCAACAAATAGATATAACTATAATATTGTACTCACCTTGCATTTTTGGACAGAAATATTATTTAGAACTGCTGTTAGGCATTTTGCTATTTTTGGCTTACCCATATTTTTACTAGGATTGTTCATTACTAGAAAAAGTTCAAAAGAATATGTATTAGATGTTTGGTTAGTTTCAGTAATTTTAACTTGGATTTTAGTACCAGTTACTAGCTTGGTACATGAATATTACCAACTCCAATTTATGCTTCCAGGAGTGGTATTTATGGGTAAAACTTGTAGTAAATACTTCGATAAAAATGCTCAGAAAGTGAATCACAGAAAAATTATAGTAGTATTATTCTGTCTAACTTTAGCTGCTGGCTCTGTCATTTATAGTATTGATTATATGTTCAAAGAAAGAATAGATAAATCGGCTGTTTTTCAACTGGCACAGCAAATAAAACAAAATACTAAACCTGATTCGCTAATAATTGCTACTACAGGGAGTGATCCAACTTTACTCTATTTGTCACATCGGAAAGGATGGCTGGTTAACCACAATGATGTAACTGAAGAAACTATTTTATCTAGAGTTGATTTGGGGGCTAAGTACTTAGTAGGAAGCTTGAATTTTGTCGAAAGCTATAATTTATTTGTTGATGATAATCAAAAGCAAAAAATTCATAGTTTCCTCAAAAAATATCCGAATCTTCTCAAAGATTCTATGAATTTTATTGCTAAATTATCGTGAATTAAACAGTTTTGAAGAAGAATACAGAATAAGTAAAAACTTCTTACTTCTTACTTCTTACTCATTACTTATCGTAAATTAAAGGGTTTAAGACCCCTCCCCTACATCGGTTATATGTAGCACCCGTTTCAGTCGGGGTTTAAATCCCCGTCTGAAATGTCTTTAATTTTGAATTTTGAATTTTGAATTT
>JBGTMK010000958.1:0-2851 GCA_041743605.1 Nostoc sp. | reverse complement strand
AGAGAGGTTTTCCAGACTACTTAACAGCACTTCCAACTCATGTTGAGCGCCGTAACCCCAATAGCCAAGAAAGTGATGCGGAATGTTGCCCATCTAGACTATTTAACTTCAAAGGTTTCATCGCTAATCTGCCGGCCTTCCAGGAACATCTGCACCTTCCAATTACCAACAGTTGCAGCCGGATTAATAGCGTAGCGACACTGGGTATCCCAGACAGACGTATTAATTTCGCGGGTTTGATAGCTATTTTGCTTGACAATTTGACCACTTGGGTCAATCCAATTACAGGAGAGAGCCAGCTTTTTACCCAAAGGTGCATCCTTTAAAGTGACATGGTAAAAAACTTCTGGATTGCTTTGGCGGGAAATTGTCTTTAAGTCACCGCTACTATTTTGTACCAAGATGATGCGGTCTTGTTGAGCAGAAACACCAGAAAGTGCAGAATTCTGCTGCTGCATAAAAAATATTGTAGATGCAATGGCGATCGCTACAGCTGCCACAACTCCCGAAGTAATCCATCGATTCCGGCGTTGTTGCACCTCCAATGCTTGGCGACGATTTAACTGAATCAGTGCTTCATCTAGTAACTCTGGTGGTAAATTCAACTCCTGTAAAATTTCTCTAACCTGCTGTTGATCTAATTCTGCTTCCCGACGCACTTGCAAACCTTCTACTTCGGTGACTATTTGTGATAATTGCTCTTGAGTCAGTCGCTGCGTCATAACTTAATTCCTGTTAAAAAAACTTTATGGCGATTATTGATTACGTGCAATTAGAAGAGCTTTAATATTAGACATCTCACTTTTGTAGGTACATCATAAGCTACAAAATAAAATTGTTGCTTTTCGGATTCTTTCTGAGATATCTTTCCGAAAGCTTTATTTATTTTGACTCAATCTAAAATCGTTCGACTGACTTGTACTGACTTGTGCCGAGCGAAGTCGAGGTAGCGTTGTCGTAAAGCCTGCGGTATAGCTACGCTTAGGGCGCAGCCTCTCGTAGAGAAGTAGCGTAGCCGAAGTCTAAAATCTAAAATCCAAAATTGATATGACTCAAAAACAACAAACCACAATTGTAGGTATCTATGAAGTGTGTATCGGTATCCCAGAGCCAATTTTTGCAATTCAGTATTGGGAGCAATTTGGCTATCGCATTGGTGAAGTGGGTGAATTAACCGCAGATGTAGCCAATCAATTATATGGGGTGAATTCGTCTTTACGCTCAATCCGCCTCTATCACCAAAATGCAGATCATGGTTTAATTCGGCTGATGGTTTGGCAAAATCCCACTAATAAAGGTTTGGGAACAGCGTCAATGAAAATTAAGGGAAATCGCTGGGCAACAAGCTTAACGACTGATATTTTAAGTATTTTAAATCATATAGAAGATGCAAAGGCAGCAGGTTTACCTATTAGGTACTCTACCCCTTATTGGGAAGTCATCTACAACAAAGATAGAAAAAGAAAAAGCCGTCCTTTTATTGAGCCAGCAGTTGGTGTGCGAGAAATGCTGCTACTGCAACCCTTAGCGCGACAGGTTTTGTTTCAACGGTTTGGCTATACACTACCGCATTACGGACAAGTTAACCAGAATGCGCCTCTCAAGACTAGTCAGTTTACCCATATAGGAATCATCGTTCAAGATGACAGCAAAGAAACCCTGAAGTTTTATGAAGAAGTTTTAGGTTTGCTGCGTGTGCGTGATGATGTGGAAACTAGCTATGAATCTTCACCAGCAGGTAAAGATATTTTTGATCTTAACCCTGGTGAAAAGTTTATTGTTACTACCTTTGATGATCCTCGTTCTTCTAAGTTTGATTTGATGGCTACACGTAGTGGTAGGCTTTACATCGTTCGATTTCCAGAAGAAATTAATTTAGAATCGCGCTTTGAGTCTGCTCAACCAGGTAGTTTGGGTATGTCTTTATATACCTATCGGGTTAAGGGAATACAGGAATATTGCGATCGCATCAAGGCGAGTAATGCACAAAAAGTTACAGACATTATCAGTAATGAATTCGGCGAGACGAGTTTCTCTTTTATTGCGCCAGATGGCTACTTCTGGACTTTGCTAGAAGGCAATTAATTAGTGGTAGAAGGAGGTGAGGGGCAAGCAATGCCCAATCCCCCATGCCCAATACTCAATACCATTAATTTATATTTCTTTATTTCCACCAATAGCTAGTTGCTTTTTGCTATGTTTCAACTGTTTCCAAAGTGCCTGAATTTGCTGGTAAGCCTGTTCCTGAGACAGTTTTCCCCCTGTTTCTAGGCAAGCGATGTAACTAATTTTTTGGGCAAATTCTTGGAGGTTGGCATTAAACATTAAATTTTCTGGCTGGAATTGACCATAATACCGACTACAAGGGTAAAAAAAGCTGTTTTTATCTTGTGCATTAGGTTGTGTCATAAGTTTGTCCTCTGTAATTTCTTAGTTATATTTATAAATTATAATTTTCCTCTTTGTTGTCTATACGCAGCAGTAAATTCAAATTCCTGAAGAAGTGAATATTTTGGTTAAACCTTAGGATAAGGCACGGGGAAAGGTAATTAACTGTGGAAAACACTGAAATTATAAAGCCAGAGGGTATTTTAAGTAAGTAGAATTACTTTTTGTTTGCTGAATCTACTGAAATGAGAAAGCAATCAAGGCTTTTTGACTCACATCCTTAATCCAATACGTTTGGGTTAAGGGCTACTGGCAACAATTTTGGGTTTTCGAGACGCGATAAATTGCCGTTTCTACAAGACGCGATAAATCGCCGTCTCTACAAGTGTTTTGGTCTTATCTGAAATGTATTGATTCTTAATCCTAACTTTTGATTTGCTTTATAAATAGTTTCTTAGAAGTT
>JBGTMK010000957.1:0-4708 GCA_041743605.1 Nostoc sp. | reverse complement strand
GTTTACTGTGAAGACAAAGAATTAATCTTAAAGATTGATTTACCTTCAGAAGTTGTAAAAATATCAATAGAGCCTGATTTATTACGTCAGGCTGTACTAAATTTACTGAGTAACGCGATAAAATATACTGCTCCTGGTGGTACTGTTGAGCTAAGACTAATAAAGCTATCACATACTTTCAATATTCAAGTAGAAGATAACGGTACAGGAATTCCGGCCGAGGATTTACCCTATATTTTTGAGCAATTTTATCGTTGTGAAGCTCATAGAACACATACTGGTTTTGGCTTAGGATTAGCGATCGCACAACAAATCGTCCAAGCTCATAAAGGTAAAATTACTGTCAATAGCACCTTTGGCAAAGGGTCTTGCTTTCAAATAGAACTACCTTACGACAAAATCGGCAGTTAATTAGCCCCAAATCACAAAAATTTGTAAAATAGCTAGTATATATGACTAATACTACCTCATGCGTCGAGATTCAATCTTTTACAAACTTTTTCAACAATATCCTACTCTGTTATTTCAAGTACTAGCAACACCCCCAATCAATGCAGATGCTTATCGGTTTGATTCGGTAGCTGTAAAAGAACCTAAATTTGAAATTGATGGGGTATTTCTTCCGCCAGAAAACGCAGGGAAAGGAGTTGTATATTTCTGTGAGGTACAGTTCCAAAAAGATGAACAGCTTTACGAAAGAGCATTTGCGGAATCTTCACTATATTTCTACCGCAACCGTGGTAGATTTAGCGACTGGCAAACAGTAATAATTTATCCATCCCGTAGTATAGAACAAATTGATATTCATCCTCATCGTTCATTACTGAATGGCGAACAAGTCCATCGAGTATATTTGGATGAATTGGGGGATGTTCGTCAATTACCTATATGGGTAGCATTGATGGTACTTACTACTGTAGAAGAAAGCCAAGCACCAGAAGAAGCTAGGTATTTATTAACCAGAACTCGTGAAGAAGTAACTGAACAATCGAGTCGCGCCATAATAGAAATGATTACCACAATTATGGTGTACAGGTTTGAACAATTAAGCAGAATAGAGGTTGAGTCTATGTTGGGAATAACACTCAAGGAAACGAGAGTTTATCGAGAAATCAAGGAAGAAGGACGTGAGGAAGGGCGTGAGGAAGGGCGTGAGGAAGGGCGTGAGGAAGGACGTGAGGAAGCAACAGTTAATCTAGTTATCCGACTGCTAACTAAGCGCTTTGGAGAAATATCTGGGGAAATACGCTCCTCAATTGCTAGTTTACCTTTGCCTGTTCTGGAAGATTTGAGCGAAGCATTGTTAGATTTTACCAGTTTGGCTGATTTACAGGCTTGGTTAAAAGGGCGTTGAGGTGAAGTAGGGGGACAAAAATCCCAATCTCTTGTTATTTTTCTGTTATGTTTTTCTGTCAAACTCTTCGTATTCACCATACTGAGCCAAAAGACCTTATGTTACGGAGAGTTTTTCTAGCTAATACTGTAACTGCGATCGCCTCTACACTCCTTTTACCAGCCACAGCTTTGGCGAAACCGTCAGAGGAGAAAGCTAAAAAGGAAAAAGACCGCAAGCATAAGTCCCAAAAGTCCAAGGATCATCCAAGTAAACAAGATGCGACCGAAAGCGAGACTAAACCAGTAGCAGATTCGGAAACTACTGAAGAAGAAAAGATTGCTGCTAAGGCTGAAGAAGTAAAAAAACATAAGTCAAAAAAATCAAAGCATCCTCCAGATCAGGAAAAATCTGTTAAAGGTAAAGAATCTACGACTATTGAACCCGTAGAACCATCACTTACCGGAACTATTTAACTTCCTATGAATTGGAGTGCTGCATTACCAACTTTTTTTATCACCCTCAGAGAAGGTGTAGAAGCTGCTTTAGTTGTCGGGATTGTCTTCGCATGTTTACAACAAGCTGAACAACAAAAACTGCATCGTTGGGTATATTTAGGAATTTTTAGCGCCACTATAGCTAGTTTTGTAGTTGGTTTATTACTAAATTTAAGTATCCAAGGATTGCAGACATCTGATCTACTTTATGCGCCTGTCTTCAAGCAATTATTTGAGGTGGGACTGGGTGTAATTGCGATCGCAATGCTGAGTTGGATGCTGATTTGGATGACTAAACAAGCACGATTTCTCAAAGCCGAGATTGAGGGTTCTGTCAAAAGCGCGTTAGGACAAGATAAGCAATCAGCTTGGGCGATTTTCAGCCTAATTTTTATCGCTGTATTTCGAGAAGGCTTAGAGACAGCTTTGTTTATTGTCGCTAAGTTTCAAGAAGGCTGGACACCAGTACTTGGCGCGATCGCCGGACTAAGCATGGCAGTTGTAATTGGTATGCTGCTATTCAAATGGAGCATCCGCATTAATTTGAGCCAATTTTTCCAAATAATGGGCGTATTTCTGCTGCTAATTGTCTCTGGATTGGTGATTTCTGCTTTGCGACACTTGGATGCAGCTGCGATCGCCTGGAGTCAAATCAACTCCTCAGTTGCAGATATTTGTGGGCTAAGTAATACCTCTTGTATTTTGGGGCCCCAGGTTTGGGATCTCTCAGGGATTTTACCTGATCGGCAGTTTCCCGGCATTTTACTAAAAACTATATTTGGCTACACTCAAAAGCTGTATCTACTTCAGGCTATTGGATATCTGCTCTTTTGGGCGATCGTCGGTAGCCTCTACTTCCGCAGTCTTAGCCAACCTCAGCAATTAAAACCAGTAACCAAACTCAACTAACCTCAGTTTTTCAAAATTATCAATTTAGTAGTCTGTCTCATTAGTTATGAGGGGTAAATAAGTTCGTAGTAAGGACTTTAGTCCTGGATTTTTAAGCACTAAAGTGCTTACTACAAACCCTCAAAACTATCTTAGACATTGTACTAGAGAGATTTAGAGGTTTATATCGAAACAGACAAAATAAAGGCATTCTCAGCCAAAAAGAAGGGGCAAGCGCTAACTTGCCCTGTCATTAATTAATCTCATCTTATAGTATGCAAACCAATCTGATTTTATTCAACAGTGTTCTGTTGACTTGCTTGATTGCCCCTGTAGCAAATGTTTCACCGCAAAAGCAGATGAGATTGCAGCGATCATGAAAAAACTGCTGAAAAATAATCCAGTTCCTTCTCTGTTATTGGATATGATGCGGATTTTGCTTACCTATCCCCAGTGGTTAGCAGCTGCAATTCTCTCTACCATAGTTGTTTCAGCTTTAGAACCAAGTATTGCTTGGATGGGGAAGAAAGTAGTAGACGATCTCAAAAAAGGTAGCGTTGATCTGAATGCATCTCTACCAAACTATATTTTAGTTTTTGGCGGTTTATTGCTTGGTTTAGGCTTGATTAAATTCGGTGATAAACTCATCGATAAAATCTACGAAGCGCGGTTGATTATTTGTTTACAGAGAACCTATCTTCAACGGCGGCGAGAAGAACGAAGTGCTGAGGACATTTCCCATATTCTCTATCACTGTAATCGTGCTAAACCTGGATTAGATATTATTCACAAAGATTCGTGGAAAATTGTTTCTCAGACAATTTCTGTAATTATATGGCAACTTACCTTAGCACCAGCATGGCTACCAGCTTTGTTAATTGCTGTCATTCCACCCATTTTAATTGGCTTTGTTTTTGGTCGATTTATTCAAAAATCTAGTCTCAAGATGTTGAATGCTCAAGAAAATATTGCCGCTTCAACAACGCAAGCCAAAAGACTAGAGTTGATTGAGCATCAAGAGTCATTTTTCCATCACGCCATCCGCCTAGAAGTGTTTAAATCAGGAACAGAAATTTTGATGGATTTGCTGACATGGTTTGGGCTGTTAGTGTTAGTTATACTTTCAACAGTCTTTCATGTAGGAGTAGTACCAAAAGAAATTCAAGCTGGAGATTTAGTCTTATTTTGGGGGAATTTGAATCTGCTTTCTAAACCCTTGGGTGACATTGTAAAAGTCTACAACAAAGCTAGAGAATCTTATCCAGCCCTGGTACGAGTGTTGCATCCACATCCAGTAGTCAACTCAGTAAATCCTATTTCACAGGAGGTATAAGTAGTAAATGAAACGTCCTGCTGTAATAATTCATCGAGTTATCGGCGTGATAGTCGGTGTATTTGTAGTCATCATTGGCTTGACGGGTAGCATCCTAGTATTTGATAAAGAAGTCAATCCCATAGTTCATCTCCACACACATCAGGTAATTCCCCAAGAAAAGCGGATTTCTCTTCAGCAAGTAGAGTCGATCATTCATCAACAATATCCAGATGAAAAATTAGAGTGGATAACGATTCCTAAACAAGCTAATGAACCTTATCATCTGCTGATTAATTCTTCTACCAAGGCTAAGACAGATATTTACATGAATCCTTATGAAGGAAAGATACTAGGAATTTATCTACGCGATCGCTTTGGGATGAAAATCATCAATCAACTCCATACCCATCTACTCGCGGGTAAATTCGGTTCCTTTGTCGTCGGGTTATGTGGTGTTTTATTACTGGTGTTGAGTATTACTGGTTTAATGCTGTGGAATGGATGGAAAAAATTATCAGTCGGTTTTAAGATCCGATGGCAAGCTAAGTGGCGGATCATTCATTACGACCTCCATAAAGTAGGTGGAGTGCTTTCAGTCGTTTTTCTAGTATTGATTGCTAGTAGTGGCAGTTTAATGGTATTTGATAAACCCATCAAAAATTTAGGGTATTTAAT
>JBGTMK010000956.1:0-4613 GCA_041743605.1 Nostoc sp. | reverse complement strand
TCATTTGTCCTTTGTCATTCGTCACTCAATACGGTTTGGTGATGAAAACTCTAGATCCAAAGACGCGATAAATCGCCGTCTCTACAAGGATCAATCTTTCGTCTTGACGGCGATTTATCGCGTCTCTTGCTTTAACCGAACCGTATTGCCCCTCATCACCCTACTCTCAGGATGCACCCACTGCGTGCAGGAATAGTCAACGACAACTGCTGAGTTTCTCCTTGACTATTCCACTCAACTTCAGCAGTGCCATATAACAGTTTGTTGGGTTGAGTACGCAAACTGGCGATATCTGCATTTGCTGTTGCCGAACTTGTGCCAGCGTTGACGGCAATTATCAACTCCTCTGTCTCTAAAGTTCGCGCAAAGATATAAAGTTGTCCTTGAGCATGGAGGACTTGGTAATCACCTGTACGTAGGGCTGGGTAAGTGTGGCGCAGGGCAATTAATTGACGATGAGTATTGAAAATTTCTTGATCCCAGGTAGCTTCTAAAGGAAAGCCACGGCGCGAGTCGGGATCTATGCCACCGGGTAAACCAACTTCATCACCATAGTAAATACTAGGGGCACCAGGAAAGGTGAGTAGCAGTAGAGTTGATAATTCCACACTGGCTATATCGTCGCCTGCAATGGTCATCAATCGGGCTGTATCGTGACTAGCGAGTAAATTGAGTTGAGTTAGCTGAATTTCCCAAGGGTAAAGTTGCAGTACTTCCTGAATTTTGGTGGCGTACTCGGCGGCAAATAAAGGTGGATAAGGTTGATAGTCACGGCTTTGGACTTGTTCTAAGACTACGCGATCGCCAGCTGCAAAGGCAATTGTTGGCCCGGTAAATAGATAGTTCATCACCCCGTCAAATTGTGTTCCATCCAACCACTGGCGGGAATCTCCCCACACTTCGCCCACAATGTAAGCTTCGGGATTGATGGCCTTAACGCGATCGCGAAATTCCTGCCAAAAACCAGGAGTTTTTATTTCAAATGGTACATCCAAACGCCAACCATCGATGCCGAATTTAATCCAATATTCGGCAATTTCCATAATGTATTCCCGCACTTCTGGATTGTCGTGGTTAAATTCTGGTAAAGCACGATTTCCCACCCAACCCCCGTAATTGGCAGGTAAATCACCAGTGTACGGTGCTAAAGGCCAGCCTTCAATTTTGAACCAATTTACCCAAGGGGAATGGGGCCCATTCTCTAAAACGTCATGGAAAAAGAAAAACCCCCGGCTGGAATGGTTAAACACCCCATCCAGAACGACTTTGATATTCCGTTGATGGGCTGCATCAAGTAATTCCTTAAAAGCTTCGTTGCCCCCTAACATTGGGTCAACTTGGTAATAATCGTGGGTATGATAGCGATGATTGCTGGCGGATTGAAAAATGGGTGTGAAGTAAATCGCGTTAATCCCCAAATCCTGGATGTAGTCTAAACCCTCCATGATGCCCCATAAATCGCCGCCTTTATAACCCTGGAGGGTTGGCATAGCGTCCCAATCTTCCCAACGGGCTTCGTGCAATAGCCGTTTGCGGGGCTTTTTGCTTCTGGCAAAGCGATCTGGGAAGATTTGGTAGAAAACAGCGTGCTTTACCCAGTCTGGTGTTTGAATTTGCATGAATAACTCTTTGTACGTTCAGAAGCGATCGTTGCAAATATTAGCTTCTTTATGGCTCTTACTTATGATAGAGAATCTGTAATTTGTCATTTGTCATTTGTCATTTGTCATTTGTCATTAGAAAAACAACTGACATACTGCACCTCCCATTCCCCATTCCCCATTCCCCATTCCCCATTCCCCATGCCCCATGCCCCTTTTTATTTTCTTCACTTTGTCCGTAATGATTTAGGCAGACAGTGGATTAGTTTAATAGCGCCATAAAAATTCCTAGCGACCCTAGTTTTGGGTAATTCTTAGATGCAGCTGCTCAAAGATGTCTCATGAGCTACAGCAAACCACTATCAAGGAGACATAATTCAGGTATATGAGTTATTAATTAGCAGTTGTCTTAGGAATAACTTACCGCCTCCTAAGCTTATTTGATGTTATCTATGAAAAAAATAGATAACTATAGTCGCATCAAATAATCAAGGCTAAAAAACTACGATCTAGAGGGGCTGATCCTACTAAAATCACTACTTTGCTTTCAGTAAATAAATTTAATTTGAGGTAACAATGAGACACGAAAAACTTTCTCCCGGACTACTGTTGGCGTTTCAAGACTATCAACATGAAGGAAATCAAGCTTTAGTTACACACAAGCGATCGCTCGGCATCATTGCCCACAAAAGCCCAGTCAAACCCACTAAGAGCGTCGTTTTTATCTACTGCGACCCTGATGCAGACTTAAGTTACTTATCACAATATAATATAGAAGTCAATCAAAATTCTGGAAGTGTGCGAACGGCTTTTTTACCATTAGATAGTTTAGATGTCTTATCTGAAGAAGATGTGATTCAGCGAATTAAGCCATCACGCAAACTTCATTTGAGGATGGACACTGCACTAGAAAAAGTCAAACTACCGGAGTTCAAAAATAAAACCGGATTGACTGGTAAAGGAGTAATCATCGGCATTATAGACAGTGGCATTGATCCGAAACACCCCGCCTTTGCTGGACGAATTTTACACATTTGGGATCAAACACTGCCAGGCCCAGGAGTCACAGAAGGCGGCTATGGGGCTGAATTTACGGGAGCGCAACTGACAGTTTCTCAGGATACTAGCGGTCATGGTACTCACGTTGCTGGAATTGCCGCTGGTGCTGATGCTAGCTATGGCGGTGTCGCACCAGAAGCGGAATTAGTTGTCGTCAGGTCAGATTTACAGGATGCCCACATTGCTGATGGCGTCCGCTACATTTTCCGAATTGCTAGAGAGTTGGGACGCCCAGCAGTAGTAAATCTCAGCTTGGGTGGACACGCTGATGCCCATGATGGTAGTGATTCACTCTCAAAAGTCATTGACGCCGAAACTGGCCCTGGAAGAATTGTTTGCTGTGCTGCGGGTAACGAAGGAAATGATAACATTCATGGACAAGCGACGATACCCAGTGGACGCACCCGTGGTATCCGCTTTAATGTTCCTTTGAATCAAGTAGGCATAGTTTGGTTAAACGCTTGGTATGGCAAAGACAGCGAATTGGAAGTGTCTGTGCGGAGTCCTAACGGTTTTGTCACCCCCTTTCAAAAAATCATTACTGACGGCAACGCCGCACAAGATTACCAGTTACCTGATGCACGGGTGCAATTAGCGACACCAGGGCCAGATCAAGCCAACAGCGACCATAATTTCTTTGTACAAATACGTGGTATTGGCCCCTCGCAAGTAATGGGAGGTGTTTGGCAGCTACGAGTCCGCAACACTTCTTCTACTGATGCACGTTTAGATGTGTGGACACTAGATGACACTTCGTCAGTGTTTTTCACAGGTAAAAGCGTGAAGGATGCGGTAAAAATTGGTTCGCCAGGAGCCGCCAGCAGTGCAATTACAGTTGCCGCCTATACAACTAAAACCAGATATACAGATATTGATAACCAAGTGCGAGAAATGGGCTTAGAATTACATACTATTTCGGAATTTAGTAGTGAAGGCCCACTACGGAATGATGGACACAAGCCTGATGTAGCAGCACCAGGAGCAATGATTATTTCTACGCTTTCCGCCGATGCAAGTTTTGACCGCTCATCGATGATTAATTCCAAGTTTGTGGTGCAAGCTGGTACGAGTATGGCGACACCGTTTGTGAGTGGGTTAGTGGCACTGCTGTTGCAGCGCGATCCCCAACTCGATCCGGCTGCGGTGAAAGATTTGCTACGTAAAAATAGTGCCATTCCCGGAAAACCCACAGGCACATTTGATGACAAATGGGGTTATGGAGTGATTAACGCTTTAAATCTGTAATTAGACTGAGAAAGGTGGATATTATTTCTGTACAAGGATAGGCAATAATAACCTATACATTTGATAAGTTAGGGTAGGCATAATATTGCCTACCCTCTTTACTAAGGAGTTGCTGATGAATTATCAGAAACTAGATGCCGCTCTTGCTACAGCGCTGAATGATGTTCAAAATCCAGAAGAAAGTAGTTTAGGGGTTTTCATCCATACTGAAACAATTTTAGATTCTGCTGCGATCGCTGTTTTAGAAAGTTTGGGCGTTAATGATGTTACTAGTGGCAAAGATATTTTCACAGCAACACTGTCAGCAAATGCTATTTCCCAGTTGTCAGAGGAATCTTGGGTGAAGTATTTGAAGCGATCGCAGCAATTGCGTTTGGTAAGTGCGAGGAAAAGTTTAGGTAGTTTCAATGTTTGATAACAATTCTTTGTTTATTTGTCGGGTGTAGCCTTTACCGGAGGTGTTGGTGTAGCGATCGCCCCAATTCTTCATGCCAATGAATACAAATGTTCTAGTTTTTCTCCTTGTCAGCCTCACTATCCATCACCAGCAGCATTTTATAAAATTCATCGTGACATACTCCTACACTGAACCGAAGCGGTTACAGGGTAGGCTTCCAACAGCCCGATGAAGGGTATGAAGGATTTCCTTCGTGGTACTATCGTCCATAGTTCCAACTATGTCTATCTTCCCACTACGGCGTTTTATAC
>JBGTMK010000955.1:0-2612 GCA_041743605.1 Nostoc sp. | reverse complement strand
TATTATTAATCACTTCCAATTAATTCTTAATAACCTAATTGAATGACTCGATTTGTACATGACGAATTTGCCAAAGATTACCTGGAAGAACTGCTAAAACCTTATGGGGAAGTAAAGTCATCATCAAAAATATCAGGAGAGATCAAAGAAATTGATGTATTATTTACTCCTTCAGTACAGCAGAACTCTAATTTAGAATTGTTAGGGTTACTTGGAAGATTTACAGAGTTTCCAGCAATATTAGAGCCATTTCGCAATGCCGCTTCTGGTGATGAAATTTGTGATTGTATTCAAAAATTACTAGAAGTAAAAGCTCTCCTGCGACGAGACGCTAAAGCGAATAAAATCAAACTCCAAGAGTCAGATATTCCGAAACTATGGGTTCTAACTCCAACTGCATCCCCAGCATTACTATCAAGCTTTAATGTTAATCAGAAATCGGGGTGGTTGCCAGGAGTATACTTTTTAGGTGATGCGCTACGGACAGCAATTGTAGCCATACATCAACTACCACAAACACCGGAAACCTTGTGGTTGAGAATTCTTGGCAGGGGGAGTGTGCAGTCACAGGCAATTGTGGAATTATCAAACTTACCATTGAATCACCCATACAAGCAAGTGACGCTAGAATTAGTTTACAACCTACGCCAGAATTTAAGAATTAATCAAAATTTAGAATCAGATGATAGGGAGTTAATTATGCGATTAGAACCACTTTATCAGCAAGACCGTGAAAGAGCAAAACTTGAAGGACAACAGGATTTAATTATACGTCAACTAAATCGTCGTCTGGGTGAAATTGATGCATCGTTGATTGAAGGAGTTAGAGGATTATCTATTGAGCAATTGTCTATTCTAGGAGAAGCGTTATTAGATTTTTCTGTAGTGGCGGATTTAGAAGCTTGGTTGAATCAGCAAGCCGGATAATAACATGACCCAGATATCCATTCTATAGAGCATGGTAGTATTTGGGGGTGTTTATCTTGGCTTTTAAAATGGCAAGAACCGTGTTTCCATCATCATTTTATTGCGACTGTGGACATAAATCGTATTTCTTTGAGAATACTGTCTCTGAGATGGAAAAAATGAGCAGAACAAAACTTGTCACTTTAAGCGACGGACAAGATAACGAACACGAAATTGTTTTTTTTAAGGGTAAGGCAATAGAGATTATTTGCTCTAAACTGGGAAAGTGTAAAATAACCGACTCACAATAACAGTTTTTAGGGAACAGTGAACTACTTTGGCCTACACCGCCACCAACCAATCGCACACCACAGTCCTACACTCGCTCCCAAAGTTAACCCAAACCTGCCATTGCCCCAAATACCCATTCCAGTAAGGCTCACCATCAGCAACACCGATAGCTTTGCCGATTGTGGAGACTAGCTGTTGGTAGAATTGACCAGCGCTGTCGAGTCCAAGGTGCATTTTCAGCTTCAGCCCTTTCCAGGCTTGGGCAGTCGGACTTTCCAGTGGCGTGAGTGTTTGAGGAATATCCTGGGGGATGGTGTCAATGACTGGTGTAGTTGTACTTATATTATTGCTGACTGACACCAACTCATTTTGAAACGCTTCATCCCGATTTAACCACTGGCGAAAAATCGAATCACGCTCGTCATCAGGAGCAAGAAACCGATAAACGCACTCCCGATTTTCACGCTTACCCAATCGACCAACGTAGTCCAACTTCAAATCAATCTTGGCAAGTAACTTCTGTGCGATCGCTATGGAAGTAAGTTTTTCTGAGATAGTAACGTTCAAGTAATTCTTGATAACGTGCCTGTGCTGAACAGCTAGTGCTTTAAACTCCACCATCTTTTCGTCGCTGCCACGTAACTGAACGTCTGGTGTAAGAAACTGCAACAGATTCAGATTTTCGAGTAACAGTACAGCAGGCAATAACTGCCCCTTGTTAAAGTCAGGTTTCCAAATCGAATTCTCTCCCGCCTCTAACTGTGCTGCTGCCCGTTTCGCATCACGGTTGGTCAAAAACTCTCGCCCCAGCGTCAAATAGTAGTGCATTCTCAGTTGAGGATACCAGCCGTCGTCATCTTTCTCGACTAAATTAGGGGTTACATCAATTTCGTAACGACGGGATAATTCTGCCTTGCGTTGCTGATGTCGTTCGGTTTTCGTTTTCGCCCGTTTGTCTTGCAGTTTTTTCAGTTCAGTTTGAGAGAGTTCATCAGAATTAGCGATCGCCTGACACTCAGCAGTATACAATTCTTGACTTGCCGCTTTAACCGACTCGATAACTGCCCCACTCTCATCGTCCGATGCATCGTCGGCATCAATAATGGTGTACCCATCCTCAACCAAACCTGCAAGCACAGACTCCCGATAGCGCCGCATCTCGACGTTAATCACAGAACCACGTTTACCCCAAGTCTGCAATGACTCCGGCTGAAAGTTCTGGTCAACAAAGCTGTAGTCATCATTATCCGCCGCCGACAACAGCGCAATGTTCGCTTGTGTTGCGACATGTTGACTTCTCAACAATCCTCCTATGGATGTAGAGCCATTCCCCACAACCGACATCCCCCATTCTCTAACCCAAATGTGACGATCAACAGTTTCCCGGAGGCGTGCCAACATCTGCCGCACAGAAT
>JBGTMK010000954.1:0-3705 GCA_041743605.1 Nostoc sp. | reverse complement strand
ATATTAACAGCAATGAACCTAAAGTAGTCCAAATCAGTGATATTTCTGGAGTCAAGCGAAATACGTAAATTGGCTCATTGCGAGTTGCTATATTCATAATTATTGCTAATCATTAACCCTTTTTTTCCAAATTAATAATATTTAGTGTTTATTTCATCACTCTATAGGTTTATCTAGCTTAAAAATCCTTATTTGAACGCTTCTTGTAGTTGTTAAGATGTGGCGGTGCAGGTAATGACACCCTGGGGCAGGGGCAGGGCAATTTGAGATTCTAAAGTGGATCAACAGAGTTCTGAGTAAATTCATTTATTCCCTTTCCTGGTAGTATCTTTTCAGGATTGGAATTAGTTTTTTTGAATTCAGATAAACGATCGCAAACTAAGGTTGTCGGCAGCCACTGACCAGAAACGTTATGCCAATATTTGAAGAATCAAGAATTAATACATGATTGAAATTTTTGAAGCAGACCTGGGTATACCTGCTCATGCGGAGGCTATGGTGCAATTAATGGATGAGTATGCACTCGACCCTATGGGTGGTGGTAAAGGTTTGTCGGACTACGTTAAAGCAAATCTCTCAGCAGAGCTTGCAAAAAGAAAAGCGGCTCATGTAATTCTTGCGTTTGTCGATGCCGAACCCGCAGGGCTTGTTGTCTGCTTAGAAGGATTTTCTACCTTCGCGTGTAAACCATTACTTAATATTCACGATGTCATCGTTGCTTTACCCTACCGTGGTAAAGGCTTGTCCAAATTGCTGCTACAGAAAGCGGAGGAGATTGCGTGGGATTTGGGTTGCTGCAAACTCACGCTAGAGGTACTGGAAGGAAATCATGTTGCCCAGTCAGCATACAAGGCGTGCGGATTCAGTGGTTATGAGCTAAATCCCCAGATGGGCAAGGCATTATTTTGGGAGAAGAAACTAGGATAGGTGACTGATGAGGAGAAAAGTCCTGAAAGCAGATTGATTATCGATCCTGACAAAATTTCGGATAAAGTTCCAACTCTCCTCTCCCTCATCTTCTCTACTTCTCCAATCACCCACCAATCAAAACAGTGGGATTACCTTTGATAATTTTATTCGGTGGCCCTAATGCTTCTAAAACAGTGTCGCCCATCCGAGAGGCGGGTAGATTGTTAATCAGCACAGTCTGACTACCATCAATCACAACCCCAGGGCCGTGAGGAGGGACAGGCAAGGGTGTCGCGCAATTATGAATATCAGCACCAGCTGCTGCTGCTGCGATCGCACTACCCATAGTAGAAGCAGCTGTTGTCTTTGTAGTTTGTTCAGCAGCTAAAGCAGCAGGTGCCCCTGGCGTACCAGCCGCCGCTAAAGTAGCAGCCTCAGCCGCTTTGATAGCTATATCAGAAGATGTTTTAGCAGACTGCAAACCTGCTACTGCGGCGGCAAGTACGCCCCGCCACGCAGGTAAAGACCCAATCAACACATTGGGACTACCCGGCCCTCCTGTCAAGACTGGGGGTAAGGGATGCGCTACATTGTCGGTAATTCTTGCTGCTGGTCTACCCACTACAACCTCCTATAATTACGAATTACGAATTAATTAAGTCGAATCAACGCACCTTTAACAGTAATCGTACCGTTGGCTGAAATGTCTATATTTCCAGCAGCATCTAATGACATATTGCCTGTTGATTTCACTGAAACAGATTTACCCATATCGTCCATTTTGATTTTATGACCGCCTTTAGTTTCAATCTCTATACACCTTTGACTATCATTGAGATATATTTTGTGACCGTATTCAGTTTCTACGCGAATACCTTTTTTACTACTTCCTTTATCCTCTTCAACAAACTGTAGAGTATGTCCAACACGAGTTTTAATGGTGCGTAATCTGACACCACTTGTAACTGAATCCCTTACCTTTTCTGGTGGTGCATCCTTGCCATTCCATACCCCGCCAATGACGTAGGGACGGTGGATATCGCCATGTTCAAAACCTACCAAAACTTCATCGTTCACCTCTGGCAAACAGTCAAAACCTCTGTTGGGGCCTGCTCCCACAGCTACAACTCTCGCCCAGTCACTTGTATGGTCTTCAGTGAGAGTGGGAAACTTGACCTTCACCCTACCCCATGCCTCTGGGTCTTTGTTATCAGTCACAATCCCCACTAATAAAGTCTCAGATGGCTGTAGGCGTTTTTCTGGGGATAGAGTTGTGAATAAGTTACCAGAACGTAGTCCCCGGACGCTGAAATCAGTTTCATAAACGCGCTGATTAAAGAAATGGCGGGTTTCTGTAACATAATACTTACCACTATAGCGATCGCCCATACCCTGAAGCTTAACAACTCGTCCAGGACGAATCTCAGGATTCCCTGATGCTTTGGCATCTGCATAAACAAATTCTCCTCCCAGTTCATCACACAAAGCCTGAGCCATTGTCTCTGCTTGTTTTTTGCTAGCAACTGGTTTATCAACAACAATCATTTTCGGTGACTTAAGATTGGAAAATGCATTACTAGTACTACTTCCTAGCTGATTACCTGTCTCGGTTACTTGCTTCTCTTTCTTGGCTGTTCCGCTAATCAATTTTTTCTGGGTATAGTCCCAAGCGCGTACTTCCACAGAACTCACCTGTTCAGCACTGGTGACGCGAGTACTAAATTTACTAATATCAACTAGCCATTCTAGTGGTAAATCTCCCTGAGTTTTTGGCTTGCAAAAATTTAGTTTTTCTTCTGTAATAAATAGTTCAAAACCAATACGAGCAGCCCTTTCCCGCAGAAACTCCATATTAGTTTGATTTTCTTGAAAAACATATTTATGAACTTCGCCAGTTGTCTCTATATTGCCAGGTCTGATGCCTACTTCTGCAACTATTTTTTTGACGATATCGCTATCAGTTTCATTTAAAAAAGAACGATTATAGCGACCTCTGTGTAGACGATGGGAAATATCATAACCGCGAACAATTATGTCAGCTTCCGATTTTTCATTGAAGTGAACTTCCATCGCTGTAATTTCGCCTTCAATTAAGAATTTTTCTACCTCATCTTGAAAATTATTATCTTGAGTAGTACTCGAAGTAAAACCCAACTTCACTTTTTTGCCAATTTTAAACAACTTATCATGTCGCCAAGCCTTATTTTCTGGTCGGTCAGATGTGGGAATATAGCTGTTATGGATTACTAGCGTAAACATTGCTGGTAAATGAAGGCTTTCTTCTATTGTGATTTGCAACAAATCCTTCATTAATTCGGGAGAAGCGGCTTGTCCTTCTATCTGGATTTTAGGTTCGCTTAAATAAAGGCTTTTTTTAGGAGGCATAACTATTATTTTATAAGTATAAAATTTTCAGAGCAGCGTTTAATCACAAAGTAGTCTTGAAGAATAATTCATAATTCTGTAATTTTGACGTTATCTACGAGAAGCCCCGCGAATGGAAGTCTCAGAGCATTGTCCCTGACTCCTGAATTCTATTTCAATGAATTAATCTTTATCACTTTAATTACTTTGGCTCATCACTATTAACCTAGCCTTTGATCTCCTTGACGAGCCTCACCTGTAGAAGCAGATTCGCGTCCTCCAGGAAGATTATTCTTATCTACTTCTTGCAGCGCTATATCTACGAGCGCTCTGACTGGTGTACCATCACTCAGAAACATATTTAAAGTATAAGTTAGGCTCGTGATTACACAATAAAAATATTCGTTTCCCCATGTAAATATGTAAACAGGT
>JBGTMK010000953.1:0-18398 GCA_041743605.1 Nostoc sp. | reverse complement strand
GTATCATGGCCAATCAACTCTTCGATATACATCACATCTCTGTAGTTGGGGTCTTTGGTGCTGGTACTAGCCCAAAGTAGCCGCTGTACTGTGGCCCCTTTTTCTGCCAAGGCTTTCCAACGATCGCTCTCGATAATTTTCTTGTATTCTTGGTAAGCTACCTTAGCGTTAGCGATCGCTACTTTCCCTTTAACAGCTCTTAGCTTTGCTTCCACTGCAATATCATCAACGCCTTTTTTCAACTTAGCATCAATTTTCGCATCGATGTTAATATCGATCCGGCTGAGGAAGAAACTAGCAACTGATGCAATTTTACTAATGTCCTTACCTTCAGCCACCCGTTTTTCTAAGCCACGAATATAAGCCAAAGCTGTGTTGATATAGCTTTCTACAGAAAACAGCAGCGTAATATTAACATTCATTCCTTCGGCTATTACCTGTTCTACTGCTGGCAAACCAGGTTCTGTACCAGGAATTTTAATCATCAGATTTTCCCGACCAATTTCTTGGAAATAGCGTTGGGCTTCGGCTATTGTGGCTTCAGTATCATGGGCGATGGTTGGCGGGACTTCAATACTCACATAACCGTCTAGTCTATCCGAGGCTTCATAAACAGGGCGTAAAATATCACAGGCATTACGGATATCTTTAAAAACTAGGGATTCGTAAATTTTGTATGTCGGTAAGCCAGCCCGAACTCCGGCTTCGATATCGGCATCATAAATAACGTTACCAGCGATCGCTTTTTCAAAGATAGCTGGGTTAGAGGTAATCCCAGATATACCTTGATTTCCCACCATGTCTTTGAGTTCACCTGATTGAATAATGTCACGGGTCAAATTATCCATCCAGATACTTTGACCGTATTGCTTAATTTCTAGTAGATGATTGGTAGACATAGCTCTAATTTGTTTCACTCCTGTATAGTGATGTTGCCAAGTGAAGTTGGCAAAACCCATCAAAATTTGATGCTTACTTTTGAATTGTGGCGTTGCCAATCACTTATCGCATCGGTCAGCTGAGATAATCTTTAATACATCTTCAAGAAGTGTGATTCTGCATTCCCAATCCTAAATCACCATGATTAACTTTTAATTAATGCCAGATGTTAGACGCATCCTTGATCCTTTTACTACCGTCTTCGAGTGCAGTATGGCAAAAATAACTATCCAGTTGAAAAAGTTTAAAAAGCTTTATTTACAAGCTTTATTTCCTTCTCAATTGTGCCTTTTTACACTAATACAGTGCAGCGTAAATCAAGCTACCATTGAAAAACTGGTAAAAGCCTTGACATCTAAAACTTTTGACTTTTGATTTCCGCCTTGCGGTATTAGTGTCCGTTTTGAATAAAAGACTCCACCTTTGCGACATCCTCTTTGCTACCAATAATTAAAGGCGTGCGTTGATGCAGTTTTTTCGGTACCACATCCAAGATATCCATTAGTCCTGTAGTAGCACGGCCACCTGCTTGCTCAATCAAAAAGGCGAGAGGAGCTGTTTCATAAAGCAAGCGTAATTTTCCTTCTGGGTTTTGAATTGTCCCTGGGTAGAGAAACACACCGCCTTGAACCAAAATTCTATGGATATCGCTGACCATTGCACCGCTATAACGAGCGCTATAGCCTTCTGTGCGATGAACGTAGCGGATGTATTCTCGAATCGATTCTTCCCACTGCCAGAAGTTACCTTCGTTCACGCTGTAAACAGAACCGTGCTTAGGAATCTGAATATTCTCTTCTGTGAGAATAAACTCTCCTAAACTGGGATCGAGGACAAAGGAATGAACGCCCTTACCTATAGTATAAACCAGCATCGTGCAAGGCCCATACAGGATATATCCGGCAGCAAGCTGCTTACGTCCGTTGGTGAGGAGGTCAGTTGCTTTACCATCGCTATCATTTCCTTCTTGCTGGCGAATAGCGAAAATGGAACCTAAGCTGAGATTGTTATCAGTGTTAGATGAGCCATCAATTGGGTCATACAGCAGGGTATAGCGACCAATGGGGCAATTTTCGGGAATGTAATAGGGATTGTCCATTTCCTCAGAAGCGAGGCGACAGACTAAGCCGCTTTGCTTAAACACTGAGATAAATACATCATTGGCGTAGACATCCATCTTTTTAACGGATTCGCCTTGGACATTAACTTCTCCAGTAAATCCAAGAACGCCTTCCATTAAACCAGCGCGACTCATGCGCCGAGCAACCAGTTTACCTGCCAAGGCGATGCGATTCATCAGCGCACTTAAATCTTGTGCATCTGGCGAAAAACTCTGAAGTTGCTGGAGGACGTGACGCGATAAGGTTGTACAATCACGATCTAGAGCTAAGTCTGTAATTTCATTGATAGACGATTCTAACGATTCTGGCGTTTTAGCCATTTTTATGTTCTCCGCAGCCACTAGCTGTTAGTTAGGTTTTAGTTGTGTATGGCAACTTATGGTTGCTGCTTCTATCTTAGAAAGGTAATTTGATAACTTAGATGCGACTTTAGATAAACTAAAGAAATGAAAAACTCCACGCCACTTGCGGGATGGAGTTTTTGGGCATGGGGCATGGAGAAGAAGTTACCTCTTTAGCCAATGCCCAATGCCCCAAGCGACTATCCCTCCATTGGTGTCAAAATTAAGCTAAAACTCCTTTAAAACCTCGTTTCCAGCCTCAGGCTGGAAGTGCTGCTACTGGCGGCTCTGCCGCCTCGCTTGCTGGCAGCAGCCCCAAGGACGGCATTCCCAGTCTTAGACTGGGAACGAGACAATATCTAAAAGCTTGTACTAGGCTAGTTTTTAGGTTAAGTTGACACCAATGGTCAGCCCCAACTCTTGGAGAGGCTGTTCGCGTTCGGTGAAGTCAAAAGTCAAAAGTCAAAAATTTACCAAGCCCATAAATAAATTTCGTTGCTCTGAGTCAACCTAGGCTCTAAGATACTTTTGGTTGCTGCCAGATAATGAGTTTCAACTCAGAGCAGTAGTAAGCCCCATCACTAATTTGATATTCGTGATCAGCTATCCAATCATAAATTTGTGTAGCTTTTGCTAATGCCACTTTTTCTGATCGATAAAGCACAGGAGTAGGGCAGTAGGCTTGGCCATTGATGTGTATAGCTATAATCTGCCAATAATCGCTCTCTGGTACAACTTCTAAAAACCCGGTATTGTAAGGCTGGATTATTCCTATGTTCATCTACAACCATCAAACTTTCTAACATTGACCACAACAAAGCCGATACCAGCCAATTCTTCCGAGTCAAAGCTGGAATACACCAGGGAATGCAATAGCAACCCCTGCTAATGATTTTGGGTTCGTAGTCAAAGGAAATCTGAATGATTGGTCACTTTTTGACTTGATTACATTATTTTGGAACCAAACTTATAATTATGGTCATGTCCAAAGTTTATGAAGTTATCTGATGGACTCCCAGTAGCTAGATTTAGAGAACTAAAAAGTTTTACTTGATGGTGTCCTAGTACCCATAACAATTTACTGGTGAGAGTAATAATTCCTAATCCCCAATGCCCTATGACCAATTACTTTCGCTCTAATGTTGACGCTATGGCTAGTTATGTTCCTGGTGAGCAGCCTCAACGCGGTTCACAGATCATTAAACTTAACAGCAACGAGAACCCCTATCCTCCTTCCCCTGCGGCATTAGCTGTGCTGCGAAATATTGATGGTGAGTGGTTGCGGCGGTATCCAGAACCTTTCGGGGGAGAGTTCCGGCAAGCTGCAAGTAAAGTTTTAGGCGTTCCTAGTGATTGGATAATTGTCGGAAATGGTAGTGACGAATTATTGAGTGTGATCATTCGAGCCTGTGCAGAACCTGGGAAGAACGTAGTTTATCCGATGCCAACTTATGTGTTATATCGCACATTAACAGAAATGCAAGCCGCGGAAATTATGGAGATTTCCTACGGCGAGGACTACAGTTTACCTTTGGAAGAACTAGTTGCTGCCGATGGGGCTGTGACATTTATTGCGTCGCCCAATAGTCCATCGGGACATGTGGTAGCAACAGATGACTTGCGAAAATTAGCCGATCAGTTATCTGGAGTTTTAGTGATTGATGAAGCATATATAGATTTTACCGAAGAGAATGCATTGGCTTTGGTAAAGGAATACGAAAATGTTATCGTGATTCGGACATTATCTAAGGGTTACTCTTTGGCGGGATTACGGTTGGGCTTTGGGGTGGCAAACCCCAAACTGTTGGAGGGATTGTTTAAGGTTAAAGATAGCTATAACATTGATGCGATCGCTTGTGCAATTGCCACGGCTGCTATTACTGACCAAGCTTATAAAAATGCTTGTATAGCAAAGATAAAAGCATCACGGAATCAGTTAGCAACAGACTTGAAACAATTAGGTTTTCATATTTGGGATTCCCAAACTAACTTTTTGCTGGCACAGCCAAGAGAAGGAAACGCAGAATATCTGTATCAAAAACTGAAGGAACGGGGAATTTTAATCCGTTACTTCAAGCAGCCTGGACTAGATGATAAATTACGCATCACTGTTGGCACCGATGAACAGAATCAAGCTTTAGTGGAGGTACTAATTTATTTGTTAGAGAGTGGAGACAAGGGATATGGGAACAAGAGGGTCTAAAATCTCAGTTATGCCTTGAATTTTGACTTCTCTGCTTCTGAGAAATTGCTTGTTGCAAAAAATTTGCTTTGTGAGCGCTCGACAGCATATATATAGTGCGGTATATCGCGCCAGAGTGTCTCCTGAACGATCTTGAGTCCGTTCTTTTCAGCTACACGCTTGGGTAGTAACGCATCGACTCTGCATCGCCGAGGACAAGCAGTAGCGCGTCGAGGTCAGAAAGCATCATTTCCCGTAGAAATAGGCGTTGAGTTTCCAATATCATTGGTGAATCCTCGTTTAGCTGGGCTGGTATTTAGTAAGCACTTCAGATCACGGAAGGTTGACATTTGCCGTATTATTGGTGGCATTACCTGCGATCGGGGGTAGACCAGTAAAGATGAGAGTTGGAAAGGTGATAAAGCTTCCACCACCCGCTACAGCCTTTAAACCACCTGCAAGGAAAGCAGTACTAAACAGAAGTAAGCTATGAAAAAGTGTTAAAGATGGCGACATCATTTTGAATTACGAATTACGAATTATTAATCTGGGAATATCACTCGGAGAATGGGCAATCAAGTCAGCACCATGAGCTTTCAATTCCTCTTCAGTTCCATAGCCATAGGTAACGCCAATAGAAGCGATGTGATGGCGCTTGGCTCCAATGATGTCATGTGAGCGATCGCCTACCATCACCACACTAGAAGATGAAAGATTTTCCGTCACTAAAATGTGGTGAATTAAGTCGCCTTTTATGCTCCGAGTTCCGTCAAGTTCACTACCATAAACACCATCAAAAAGCAACGACAAGCCAAAATATTCAATAATTTGCGTAGCATAAATGTATGGTTTAGAAGTCGCAACAAAAGTTTTATAACCAGCAAACCGAATGGCTTTTAGGATTTCTGGAATCTGAGGATAAAGGGAGTTTTCAAATAATCCAATGGTGGCGAAGCGACGACGATACAGTGAAATAGCCTGTTCGATTACTGTGCCATCTAAGGTTTTGAGTAACTGCGAAAAGCTGTCTTTCAGTGGGGGGCCAATACACCAATGCAAGTCATCAGCATTCGGTGGTTTGCAACCAAGTTCAGAGAGTGCATACTGAATGCAACCAGTGATTCCAGGTTTAGGATCTGTCAAAGTCCCGTCAAGATCAAAAAGGACAGCGGAGGAAGGCATATTTCATACCAATTCGTAATTCGTAATGACGCTCTCTACGAACGCGGCAGCGTGTCGAAGACAGATGCTAAAAGCGTAGCTTGCTTAAGAGGATGTTTGAAAAGTCCTCTTGTTATACCGTTGTTTTGTGAAGCTGCATATAATTCACCCCCCGGCTATCATCGTCCCTCAGATGCCTTGGCTACGGTGTACACACAAGTCCTAAAAACCCAGCTTGATAAGGCTTGACTCGTTCCCAGTCAGAGACTGGGAATGCATTCATTGAGTCTCTGGCTCAATGTCTGACTGGAGGCGGAGCCTCTTGTCAGAGCAAGGGCTGTATCTTTTCTTAGTGCCATTCGCCTCGCTACGGCTAACAGAATGAATTTTGTGCGACTGGTGGAAGCGTAGCGGTAGCGAGTATTTTCGAGTCGCGTCTTCATTCTGACTCCTGTTAGCGGTAGCGGGGCGTTTAGCCCATTCTGAATTCTGAATTCTTCTTCAAGAAATATTATTTGTTGCTATATAAATCAGATTTTATTCCTGAATCATCTTCTTAACAAACTAAACCTTGATTATCTTTGGCAGCGAAATATTTAACAGTTATGTAACGAAAGATTCGCTATATTTAACAGTTAACAGACAACGGCTAAAAGGAGTTAAAGAGATGGAAATTAAGCAAACTGACCCATCGCTAGCACTCATGGAAATTCCCCCTGGCTATCTCAACATTATGGGTTACGTTGATCAGTCAGAAGTTAATGGCCCTGGTTGTCGTGCAGTCGTTTGGGTACAAGGTTGTCTTCGTGAGTGTCCTGGTTGCTTTAATACTAACTCCTGGTCATTTGAGGCTAACCAATTAATTGCTGTTGATACCCTTGCGGAGAATATTCTCAGCAATCCCCGCAATATGGGTGTAACATTCTCTGGTGGAGAACCGTTTTGGCAAGCAACTGCATTAGCATCTTTAGCTCGAAAGGTAAAAGCTGCTGGGTTAAATGTAATGTCTTTTACTGGGTTTACCCTTAAGCAGTTACAGTCCCAATCTGCGCCGCCAGGTTCCCAAGCATTGTTAGAAGAACTCGATATCTTGATTGACGGGCCTTTTGTACAATCTCTGGCAATTAATTCTCCCAATTCTCCAGTTTCTTCTAGCAATCAACGGGTTCGGGTGTTAAACCCAGCTTTCCAAGACCAAATTACTTGGGCTAGCGATCAGATAGAAGTCCATATCCTCAAGGATGGTGGACGCATTGTCACTGGCTATCAAGGTGGGTTGGAATTGACGGAATAATGAATTATGAATGTCAAGTTGGCTAAACCGTTTCAGACAATTTTTACTGAACACCGCGTATTTTGGGCAGTTTTACTCCTTGGGACAGCACTGGTGGTAACGCTAGGGCTGTCGCTTTCTCAAGGAGCAGTACCCTTAAGTATGTCGGAATTTTGGCAAGCTATTCTCCGCCAAGGCGATCCAGTTAAACAGACTATTCTCTGGGATTTGCGTCTCCCACGGATTACTGCGGCTCTCATTGTCGGTGCAGCCTTGGGAATGTCAGGGGCACTGCTGCAAGGAATGTTACGCAATAGTCTTGCCGATCCATTTATTTTGGGCATTTCAGCGGGTGCAGGACTAATTGTGATTCTGATGATCGTATGGCAAATATTCCCGATCGCAATTCCTTTAGCAGCGTGGATGGGAGCAATTTTGACTTCAGCGATCGTTATTTTACTCGGTCGTGCGGGGTCAGGAATTTCTGTTGAGCGGTTGATTTTAGGTGGAGTGGCGATAAGTTCTTTATTTGGTGCTGTACAAAGTACATTGCTGCTTTTAGCTGAAGACGGTCAAATTCAAATTGCGCTCAGTTGGCTGGTTGGTAGTCTTAACGGACGGGGTTGGCAAGAAATTGCTACGACTGGCCCTTACATCATCGTTGCATTAATCGGGGGATGTTTGCTGGCGCGATCGGTAAATGTGCTGGCTTTGGGAGATGATTTAGCTGTGGGTTTAGGAGTTTCGTTGACACGATCGCGCCTGTTAATTGGTGGTGTCGCTACTCTATTAGCCGCAGGTGCAGTCAGCATCAGTGGCTTGATTGGATTTGTTGGTCTTGTTGTTCCTCACGGTGTCCGCCTGATCGTTGGCACAGATCATCGCTTTGTTTTACCACTTTCTGCCCTTGCCGGTGCATGGTTACTGACTTTTGCAGATTTACTATCTAGACTAGGAGCAGTAGAATTACCAGTAGGTTCTGTCACTGCCTTGCTCGGTTCACCGCTGTTTATCTGGTTACTTTATCGTCGTTCTGCTGGGTTTAATAAATTTTGAGTTAAAGAGATTTGATAAGGCAATACAGTTCAGTTAAGAGATAAAATTAGCACCAGCATCATTGATGCTTCAACCGACAAAAGCCAAAAATCCCAACAACCCCATTTTTAATTATTCAACACCATCGGGGACAGCAAACTTTAGGATGTCTTTATGAACGCAGGTTTAAAACGCATTGAAGCAACTCTACACGATTTAGGGAATCGCGGCACTGCCTCTGCCGCTGAAACAGGTGATTCGACGACAAAACGGCCTTTCTCTTTTAGAATCAGCGTCGGAGCCAACGAATCCACAGAAAATCCACAAACTCCATCTTCTCAAGATGAAGAACTAAATACACAAGGACAAACAGTTGACTGGGGCGTAAATACAGAGAGTGATTATTCTTCTCAAGAAAATTTCTTTCCTCACCACGACTCTGTGCAGACCTTTCCAGCACAAGATAATGGTGGTAAAACACCCAGCCTACCTAAGTTGAAAACTCCGAGCTTTAGTAGCCATCGCCACGGAGCCAATCCAGCATTGGCGATGAATCTACTACAAGAAATTCAGGAAACTGTTGCCGGTTGGCAAACAGAATTGCAAGATATTTTAAATCAAATTCAGGATATTTATTTAGAAGGGCCAATTGTCAATGGCTGGTTAGAATCCAATCCCACCGAACCAGAGCCGGGAGGAACCGCAACACTGCGCCATGCAGAAGTTGACCGCCTGATGAACTACGTAGAAGAAATTTGTGCCACTGGTGGGAAAGTATCTTATCAATCATCTATTACTGGCTACCGTCTCTGTGGTGTGGACGATGCAGGTAAAGTCTGGTCACGCCCATGTCCACCGGATCAGGTTCCCAATGTTAGTATGGCGATCGCACGTTACCAAAAGTTACGTCAACTCTTAGGGCGCAAGCAATCCTTAGAAACCCGCCTTAGTCAACTAGCCCAAACACTTGTAGTTTTACACAGTCATATTCAACAAACGTGAAGTTTTAAAGATTATTTCCGAAGAAACTCGGTTGGTGGGTCAGTAACTTTTGGTTTAGATTAACTTTCAGCAGTTGTGCGTTGGATTTAAGATTTAATCTAAAATCCCAAATCTCAAATCCAAAATTAAATCCATGCCAGACACCCAAATCTCTGCCATTATCTGTACCCACAATCGAGATACCTATTTAGGGGCTGCAATTGATAGTCTTTTAGAGCAGGATTTTGCTGCTGACTTTGAAATTGTAGTAGTTGATAATGGGTCTAGCGATCGCACTCGTGAAGTTGTAGAACAAAGAACCCACAATCCGCGCCTGAAGTATGTTTTTGAACCCACCATTGGTTTATCTGTCGCCCGCAACACGGGGGCAAAAGTAGCTAGTGGTGATATTCTTGCTTATCTGGATGATGATGCCGTTGCCAGCCCTCACTGGCTGCAAGTTTTATATTTTGCCTATTACAATAACTCTAAACTAGCGATCGCAGGAGGCAAAGTTACTCTCATCTGGCCGCAAGGAATTCAACAACCACGCTGGCTATCTTCAGGCCTTGCTGCAAATTTGGGTGCATACGACTTGGGTGATAGTAACATTTACATCGAGCAACCTGGCTCAACACCTAGAGGCTTAAACTACTCCATCCGCCGCAGTTTCCTAGAAGAAATTGGCGGTTTTGATCCTCATCTTGGTCGAGTCGGGAAAAATCTATTATCAAATGAAGAACTGCAAATGACCGAATTTGCCCTACAGCGTGGTTGGCAAGTCGCTTATCTTCCCGAAGCACTAGTCGCTCACAATGTAGCTCCAGAGCGCCTCCAACGCTCCTGGTTTTTAAACCGAGGCTGGTGGCAAGGTATCAGTGAATGCTATCGAGAACAACTCGCTGGTAAAGCTGGGATTGCTCAATTGCAACGAGGTAGTGAACGGTTTATCCGGGGCTTGTATAAGGCAGTGCAATATTTCTCTGATCCCGCAGAACGGTTTGACAAACTTGTATATGCTTACGGTCAGATTGGTTACTTAAATGCTGCTATTCAAGGTATTTTATTCACATCAAATAAGAAATAAAGAAGAGTAGAGAATTCAGAATGCTTTTCTCTTGGGTATACAATCCGCAATCATATTCAAATCCATTCTAAAATATATGTCATCTAAAATACCAGTTTCTGTATTAATTCCAGCAAAAAACGAACAAGCAAACTTGCCAGCCTGCCTTGCTAGCCTTGCTAGAGCAGATGAAATATTTGTAGTAGATTCTCAAAGTACCGACAACAGCATTGAAATTGCTAAAAGCCACGGTGTAAATGTCGTACAGTTCAATTTCAATGGACGCTGGCCCAAAAAGAAAAATTGGTCTTTAGATAATTTACCTTTTCGCAACGAATGGGTGCTAATTGTAGATTGCGATGAGCGGATCACCCCTGAACTTTGGGAAGAAATTGACCAAGGGATTCAAAACAATGAATATACAGGTTATTATCTCAACCGCCGCGTATTTTTCTTAGGAAAATGGATTCGCTACGGTGGTAAATATCCCGATTGGAATCTCCGTTTATTTCAACATAAAAAAGGTCGCTACGAAAATCTAAATACAGAAGACATTCCGAATACTGGTGATAACGAAGTTCACGAACACGTGATTTTAGAAGGCAAAGTTGGGTATCTCAAAAATGATATGCTCCACGAAGACTTCCGCGATCTTTACCACTGGTTAGAACGTCACAATCGCTATTCCAACTGGGAAGCTAGTGTTTACTTTAATATTCTCACAGGTAAAGATGATAGCGGTACAATCGGCGCTAATCTATTTGGTGATGCCGTGCAACGCAAGCGATTTTTGAAAAAAGTGTGGGTACATTTGCCATTTAAACCCCTTTTGCGGTTTGTTTTATTTTATATAATTCAACGTGGTTTTTTGGATGGCAAAGCCGGATATATCTATGCACGCTTGCTAAGTCAATATGAATATCAAATTGGCGTTAAACTTTACGAATTACGCAACTGTGGTGGCCATTTAAATACTGCAACAATCTCGAAAGAGGGAGCAGAGGAACAGGAGAGCAGAGGAGGAGAGGGAAAGCTATTAACCATCGACTCCTAGCTAACGACCAATGACCAATACTTCTCTACGAGAGGCTGCGCCCTAAGCGTAGCTATGCCGCAGGCTTTACGGCAAAGCTCAGTACAAATGACCAATGACAAATGACAAATGACAA
The DNA here is from genome assembly GCA_041743605.1 of Nostoc sp. Classification (GTDB taxonomy): domain Bacteria; phylum Cyanobacteriota; class Cyanobacteriia; order Cyanobacteriales; family Nostocaceae; genus Nostoc. The sequence continues at coordinate 7,130 of JBGTMK010000953.1, read as the reverse complement.
ATGACCAACCTTTCGTAGATTTACGTAAATATGACCAATCTTGGTTTGACCGGGGGCGTCCAAGTTGGTATGTTTTATTCTGGTGGTTTGTACAAGCGATCGCTTTTCCCCTCACTCCTCAACCCTTAAATATTCTGCGTTGTGCCCTGCTACGATTATTTGGCGCTCGTATCGGCAAAGGCGTATTAATTCGACCCACCGCTCGCTTCACATACCCGTGGAAAGTTACTATTGGCAACTACAGTTGGATTGGAGATAACGTAGTTTTATACAGTCTTGATCAGATTCAAATTGGTGAACACTGCGTAATTTCCCAAAAAAGCTACCTGTGTACTGGTAGTCATGATCTCCAAGATCCTGCCTTTGGGTTGAAAACAGCGAGTATCAACATTGATAATGGTGCATGGGTAGCAGCAGATTGTTTTGTTGGGCCAGGAGTGCAAATTGGGGCTAATGCTGTGATTGGCGCTCGTAGTAGTGTTTTTACTAATATGCCCTCTGGGCAAGTTTGTTGGGGAAGTCCCTGTCGTCCCAAAACGGTGCGGATAAAAGCTGATTCCTCCACAAACCCGTGATTTTATAGATAAATTTATCAGTATTCTGAATTCTGTTCGATAAAAGTGCGATCGCTACAATTTTATGCAAATTTAGCTTAAACCTGAAATTGGGAGCCACTTATGTGGATGGGTTTCTGGGCTGGAGGCGAGTAGCGTTTGAACAACGAAACCCAATCTACTTTTTATAGATGTAAGCATTTGCTACGGTGTACACACAAGTCTTGAAATCCCAGCTTAAACTTAGTTTCATTACCCTAGTACAGCACGGCGGAAATAAACCACCCATTCCCAATCAACAAAACCCTTACGCCGTCTTCATTTTGACTTTTGACTTTTGAATGCGTGACTTCCGCCTTGCGGTACTAGTGTTCTGTCCCATTAGTTACGAGGGGTGAATAAGCTCATAGTCAGGACTTTAGTCCTGGATTTTTAAGCACGCTTTGTGCTTACTACAAACTCATCATATTTAATGCGATAGACCACTAGTAAGTAAGTCCGTGCTAATATTTCCAGTTATGTTAAGGAATTTTAATGTAGGGTGTGTTGTCGCCAAGCGCCGCACCGTCAACAATCCCAGGTGCGTTAGTCTACGGCATAACACACCCTTGTATATTGAATTTTTCCACCGACTTACTTAGTCTGTCAAGAACTAATTGACGGATAAATTTCCTGTAGAGACGGCGATTTATCGCGTCTCTCTAACCGTTAATAAGAGGCAAGTATGAATATTCAAAAAAATGTCATCTTAATAGTTGATGACAATCCTGTTAACTTACAAGTATTATTCGATTTATTAGAGTATGACGGCTTTAAAGTTTTAGTAGCTGAAGATGGTAAAAACGCTATCGAAATGGCAGCTTATGCCTTACCTGACCTAATTTTATTGGATATATTAATGGCAGGAATTGACGGTTTTGAAACTTGTCGGCTTTTGAAAAAAAATCCAGCCACTCAAGATATCCCTGTAATATTCATAACTGCCATGAATGATAAAGTGGATAAGGTCAAAGGTTTAAAGCTTGGTGCAGTAGATTACATCACTAAACCTCTAGAACATGAAGAGGTTTTAGCTAGGGTAAATACCCATTTACGTTTACGAAACCTCACAAGAACACTCAGAGAGCAAAATAAACGTTTAGAGATAGAAATCTTAGAGCGCCAGCGGGTAGAGGAACAACTACGATGTCATTCAGCTACATTAGATGAGTGGAACAATCGCTATCAAGCACTAATTCAAGCAAGTGGTCAGATTCTCTACGACTGGAACCTGCATAGCAATGATGTCAAATATGCTGGCAATGTCGAGCGAATATTAGGTTACTCCATACCTGAAATATTAGGAGGTTTGAATCGTTGGCTAGAGTTGATTCATCCTGATGATAGAAACTTATTTAACGAAGAGATAAACCGCGTTTTATCCACAAAAGAGCGATTCCACCTTGAATTTCGCGTATGTCGCAAAGATGGCACTTACATCACAGTTGAGGACAACGGGCATATCTTTTTAGACTCTACAGGTAAAGTTGCTCGGATGGCGGGCTTTATAATTGATATTACCGAACAGCAAGCTGTGCTGCGCGATCGCAAACACGCAGAACAGAAAATCCGTGAGCAAGCTGCTTTGCTCGATATCACCACAGACGCGATTATTGTTCAAAATTTAGTGAACCAAATTCAATTTTGGAATAAAGGGGCTGAACATCTCTACGGTTGGGTGGTAGAAGAAGCACTGGGCAAGAATGCCAATCAGCTTTTGTATGGAAAGCAAAATTATTGCCAACTGAAAAGCATCCAGAAAACTTTAGCTGAGAGTGGTTCGTGGCAAGGTGAGTTACATCAAGTCACAAAACCAGGCAAAGAGATTATTGTTGCTAGTCGCTGGACACTGGTAAACGATGATGAGGGACAAGCCAAATCCATCTTGATTGTCAACTCCGACATTACAGAGAAAAAGCAACTCGAAGCGCAGTTTCTCCGGGCCCAGCGAATGGAGAGTCTTGGTACTCTGGCAAGTGGTATCGCCCACGACCTCAACAATGCACTGACACCAATGATGATGACAGTACAACTTTTAGATGAAAAACTCCCGGATGAGAAAAGTCAGCAATGGCTGACAATCATGGAAACAAATCTTAAACGTGCGGCAGATTTAGTTAAACAAGTGCTGTGGTTTTCACGTGGGTCTGTAGGTAACTTTAAAACCTTGCAGGTGGGGTATTTAATTTCAGAAATTGAAAATATTGTTAAGCAAACATTTTCCAGAGCGATTGAAATCCGCGTTGATGTTCCTGGGCAAAACCTGTGGAATATCTTTGGTGATGCTACTCAGTTACACCAAGTGCTGATGAACCTATGTATCAATGCTCGTGATGCTATGCCTCATGGCGGTATCCTAAAGATTTCTGCAAATAATTTTTGGGTTGATAGCAACTATGCCCGGATGAATATTGATGCTAAGGTGGGTTCTTATGTAATGATTAGAGTCTGTGATACAGGTACAGGAATTAGCAGAGAGATAGTAGACAGAATTTTTGAGCCATTTTTCACAACAAAAGAACTGGGTAAAGGCACAGGGCTTGGTCTTTCAACAGTACTTGGTATCATCAAAAGCCACGGCGGTTTGGTGAATGTAATTACTGAAGTGGGCAAGGGTACAGAGTTTCAAGTTTGCTTACCCGTAACGCAGACAATCGATACAGATAGTAAATTAGTAGCAGAGAATGAATTACCAGCAGGGCATGGAGAATTGATTCTCATTGTTGATGATGAAGATTCAATTTTAGAGGTTACTCAAACTTGGTTAGAAAAAAATGCCTACAAAGTTTTAGTGGCTAGTGATGGTATTGATGCGATCGCACTTTATACAAAACATCAGCAAGAAATTAGTGTAGTATTGGTTGATATGATGATGCCATTTATGGATGGGCCAACAACCATCAATGTGTTGAAAAAAATTAATCCCGACATCAAAATTATTGGTGTTAGTGGATTAGCCTCTAATCATGAAATGATTAAAATACTCGGTAATAGCGTCAAAACACTTTTATCTAAGCCTTACACCTCAAGCGACTTGTTAATAAATTTACAGATGGTGATTAACACAAAGTAGAGTTTGTCATTTGTCATTTGTCTTTGGTTCAAAGTGAATAATCAATGCCCAAGCAAAATGGTAAGTAGCAGTGGTAATATGTTTTTATGGCTGCTCTAATCCTTACTATTGATGAACAAACTATTGGATGAAACGCTGTCAATCAAAACTGCTGAACAAATAAACAGCAAGGCTAGCACTCCGTTCGATAATGCTTACAAAGCAGCATTATCCACTGAGGGAGCAAGATACATTCAGGGATTTTTGGCTGTTGCTGGGAAGCCATATAGACCGATTGAACACAGTTGGATTGAGTTGGGCGACGCCTCTGATGTCCGCATTATCGATCCGACATTACCGCACCTGAACAAAAACCCCGAAGAACTCTGGTATTTTGCAGCACAAAGGCTGACCGTTAAAAAACTGAAAGCCATCATTGAAGAATCAAAAGAAGATTATCCAGAAGATGAACCATTGCCAATCTATGGTGATCCACCTTATGAATATTACGGTGATGTCATGTTGGGTGGTCAAGACTATTTAGCAGCATATCAAGCCGCAGAGGCGAAGTGCAAAGAAATCAACGAACTCAACCCTGAAAGAAACTAAAAAAAGTAAATTAAATAATTTGTAATTACGAATTACGTTAGCGCAGCGTTAGCGACGCAGGAGCGTCATTACGAATTATTTAATAAGATTTCCCATCACTACCAAAGTATTCCCTATAGCCACAAATCTTGTCTCCACGCACATCAAAGGAAACTGCTACCCGATTTTTATAAAGCTGCCCAAATAAAATTCCCTCATCTCGAAACTCAAAGACAGCCGTCGTTTCATTACTGGTAACGCGGTCTAAACCAGTCAGGTTCAAACCAGGATTGAAGGATTCAAAAACGTACTCGAAAAATTCTCTAGCTCGCTCTTTTCCCACATTTGAACCGTGGAATTTACCCATTGGAAACCAAAGGGTAAAATCTTCTGTGAGCATATCTAACAATGCTTCCCACTCTCCTGTTGCCATACCATGCGTAAGATGGTCAAATGCCTGTCGAGCAACTTTTAAAGTATTTTCTGAATCTTGTGTCATTCTCACCCCTGACTGGATATAAACTGATACCGTGTTACTTAAAACCTCACAACTACTTTGCCACAATTCTGACCACTGAGCAGATATTCTACAGCATTGGGTATTGATTCTATGCCTTGAAACTGGGTTGGGTCAACGGCAACTTTGAGTTTTTCTGTGTAGAACAGGTTTAAAAGGCGATCGCGTGCCTCTGCCATATATTCTTTATAATGAGGCATGAGAAAGCCTCTCACAGAAGCAGCTTTCCAAAATAACTGGTGATCAAGACGTGGTTGTGTAATTTGTTCTAGATTATTTGCGTATTCGGAGATGAAACCAACTACTACTAATCGTCCCCGCACTGCTAAGTTTTAACGCAGGTATCAAAAACCTGTTTGCCTACATAGTCAAAAATTAACTTTTTCTATCACCTGAGCCAAACTTTAGAATTTATATTAGCCTTTCTTTAACTTTTTCAGCAAATTACCTTTTTTGTGCTAAGGTTTGTAACCATTCAATCAGTGGTCTTAAGGTTCCTGGTAATGCTGACTCACTGACAGTCACCGTATGCTGCTTACCGTTATCTTCTACTGTCAACTTATACTGAAAGCGATCGCTTTGGGGATTTGGCGAGGTAATGAGTTCAGGTAGTCTAAATAAATCTGCAACTTCCACCAGTCGGGGAAGTGTCGCTGCTTCATGTGGCGGGAGAGTGTCTGTATCCACGATTGTCTTTTTGCTAATCCCAGCAAAGCCGCCCGTGCGTTCAAATGATACTCGCATTTTTTTACTCTCCGTTGTGTTATTTAGTTTGAGATAAATACAAATACTGGGAGATGATAGTTCTCACCTCCCACTTTAGCAATAACAAACAACAGATTTATCAGTCCTGAGTGTTGAGTGAGGCAATGGAAGGTATTGACTATTATTCCTAACTCCTCACTCCTAACTCCTAACTCCTAAATAACCCCTACCTTTTGCCAAGCGTTCTGCACAGCTTTTTGCTCATCACTGTCATTCCCGTAGAGTTCGCCAGCAACTTGAATGGTAACGCTGGCAGCTTTTTTAAAATCTGCTTTGGCACGCAAGCGATCGCGCAAAGTTATGTACCAGATTTTACCAGCTTTTTCCCAAGCATAGCCACCAATCTCAACAGCCGCTAGATAAAAGGCATGGTTAGGGATTCCTGAGTTGATATGCACCCCAGCATTATCTTCAGCACCTGTATATTTATCTTTCATGTGTCCTGGTTGGGGATCTTTACCCAGTACTGGGTCATTGTATGCTGTTCCCGGTGCTTTCATGGAACGGATGCCAACACCTTTGACAGTCGGGACTAAAAGACCTTCGCCAATTATCCAATCTGCTTCTTGTGCAGTCTGATTTTTAGTCTTTTGTTTCACCAGACAACCAAAGACATCAGAAAACGATTCATTCAGTGCCCCAGGTTCGCCATAATACTGTAAACCCGCTTCATACTGAGTTATCCCATGAACTAACTCATGCCCAATCACATCAATCGACTTTGTGAAGCGCTGAAACATTTCTCCGTCGCCATCACCATAAACCATTTGGTCGCCGTTCCAAAAGGCGTTGTCATACTTGACGCCATAATGCACGGTGGAGTCTAAACGTAGTCCTTTGTCGTCAATGGAATTGCGATCGAATATCTCATAAAACAAGTCATAAGTAACACCAGCAGCATCGTAGGCTTCATTCACTGCTACATCACTGCTTGGTGGATCTCCTTCACCTCGAACCAATGTGCCAGGAAGTTGCTGGCCATTTTTTGCATCGTATATGGTGCGGCGCTTTTCACCCGGAGAAGGTGCAAATGATACAGTACCTATGACATCTCTCCGTCCGCGAATCTGTGCTGAAACATTTAATGTCTGAAAAGCCCAACTCCGCTGTTGAGGATTGCCATTGACAACAACATTTTCCAACATATGGGGCGGGATAATACAACAAATCGGGCATCTAGAGTAAAGTGGATGCTCATACTTAAACCCGGCTGATTTCTTTTTATTTCGAGCCATCCAAGATATTCTCCTTATGAAACTAAGTGATGGCAAACAGTGGATTTAACTCCACTTTTGAAACGAGCAGAAAAACGAATCCAAATCCTGTGCCCCTGGTTTTTTTAAATAAAATTTTCTACTCTGTATTTTGGGATAGGTCTGTGGAGGATTGATAGTACCCTCACGGGTACTTCTGATGTGGAAAGGGGTTGCATATTTGCGGGATGATTTTACTATTTTTGTGGGATGTGCATCTTGCCATTGGTGTCAACTTAACGCAAAAACTATGTCCCGCAAGGAACTGAAGTTCCAAGAATCATAGCGAAAGTCATCTTCAGATGACTAGATATCCCCAAAAATATTCAGTCTACTTCAGTAGACTTTAGCTATGAGCCAGA
>JBGTMK010000952.1:0-4251 GCA_041743605.1 Nostoc sp. | reverse complement strand
AACTCAGCACTCAGTCCTCAAAACTCAGCACGGGCTAAACGCCCCGCTACCGCTAACAGCACTTAGTATTCAGGAGGTTTGGTGATGATTCAATTCCGTATTCAGCCAGACAGCGAAATTCCCGCATCAACCCAGCTGTTTAATCAAATCCGATTTGCGATCGCTTCTCGGCAATATCCCCCTGCTTACAAATTACCAAGCACAAGGGCGCTGGCAATGCAAACGGGGTTACACCGCAATACCATAAGTAAGGTTTACCGTCAACTAGAGGAAGACGGATTTGTTGAAAGTATGGCTGGTTCGGGAATTTATGTTCGTCCCCAAGGTCATGAGGGCGGTAGCAGACTGCAATCACCAATTCTCAAACAAAATCCTGATGCCTATCAAGTTGTCCAGCAAGCACTTGACGAGTTGCTCACCCAAGGATGTTCACTGAATCAAGCCAGGGAGTTATTTTTAGCGGAAATTGACTGGCGCTTGCGTTGTAGTGCGCGGGTATTGGTTGCAGTCCCATCTTATGATATGGGTGCTGGTGAGTTAATGGTATATGAATTAGAGCGATCGCTAAAAATTCCAGTGCAGTTGGTAGCAATGGAAGAATTAACCGCTGTGTTAGATAAAACCACCTCTGCGACAGTGGTCACAAGTCGGTATTTTATCAGTAATGTGGAAGCGATCGCAGCTCCAAAAGCTGCACGAGTAATTCCTCTCGATATCTACGACTACAGCAAAGAACTCAGCATCTTGAAAACCTTACCAAAAGAAAACTGTGTTGGGATAGTTAGCCTCAGTTCCGGGATTGCACGAGCAGCAGAAGTCATCCTCCACGGTTTGCGGGGTGATGAACTACTGGTAATGACTTCGCAACCAAAAGATGCCTATAAACTTCAGGCAATGGTTAAGCGGGCTGAGGTAATTATAAGTGACCAAGCCAGTTTTGCAGCAGTGCAAGCAGCCGTACAAGCCTCTGATGAAGATATTATTCGTCCACCAAAGCTGATTAAGGTTGAAAATTATATCGGTGCTAACTCGATTAACTTGCTAAAACGAGAACTAGGTTTGAGTTAATCAAAAGGATAAGAATCGCATAGACGGACACACCTAGCAAATAACTCAGGATTATGATTGTGGAAATACAACCCTACGTTGGTTTGTTGGAAGCAATCAAGTAGATGTATATCTGAAACTGTTGAGAGGCGATATGAGCATCCCACTTCTGAACTATCCCATACAAGAGAAACTAGTGACCGTCGCAGATGTTTCTTGGGAGGAATTCAAAGCTATTGAGGTACAGCTAAAAGACAACCGCAATGTCCGACTCTCTTATTTGTCAGGAATATTAGAAATTATGTCCCCCATTGGTGAAAAACATGAGTACGTGAAAAGAACTCTTGGCTACTTGCTAGAAGCTTATATGCGAGAGTTGGGAATCCGGTTTTACGGTCGTGGTGGTTTTACTTTGGAAGAACCTGGATATGCTTCTGGCACACCAGATGAGTCTTACAGCATCAACACAAAAGGAGAAGTTCCTGACATTGTTATTGAAGTTATTGTTACTAGCGGTACAATTAACCGAAAAGAGTTATATAAACCCAAGAAAGTGCCTGAAGTTTGGTTCTGGAAATCTAACCAGATAAAAATATTCCGTTTAAATGCAAGTGGCGAATATGAGGAAGTACACCGTAGTGGTTTCTTCCCGAATTTAGACCTAGCTTTGTTGCTGCAATATGTCGGGCATCCTGACCAGTACGACGCTGTTGCCGAATTTGTACAGGCTATCCGAAAAATCAGTTAACTCAGCTGTGGCTCTGGCGTGTTAATTTGCAAAAACTCTTGTACACGTTGCAGATAAGTTGGGGCATCTTCCAACATTGGGAAATGCGCTGTGTTGGGAATCATCACAAATTCCACTTTCTCACTTAGTGCAGCTGCTTTCCGCCCCATTTCGGCTGGAATAATTTTGTCATACTCCCCCGCCACAAGCAGAGTCGGTACTGTCAGCTTGGCAAACTCTTGCGGCATCACTTCAGCTTGAGTTTTACTAACTGAAGTAAAAATTGTCCCTAAAGCTGCATTGTAATCTGCTTCGAGAAAATCTTGCAAAAAAGCTTGCCGCTCAGAATGTGGTATAGAACTATATAAAAATCTAGCCATAAACATCCGGTCAACAAATGGAATTTTGCTTAACCATTTGGGACGGAATTTCACTACATAGCCACCAAATCTATGAAAGGCACTAAAGGATTTTTCGTCGTACTCAAAAATGCCACTACAAGTTAAAATTCCTCGCTCTACTCGTTGAGGGTAGCGGTTAAAAAATAAAGTGGCAACAGAAGCACCCATTGAATGAGCATGGATGTAGACACGTTGAAAATGCAACCCATCTAACAAAGCTGCCAAATCATCAGCGTATTCCTCTAATTCATAAGTTAGCTCTTTGATTGCCTGTGATTCTTCCTGGGGGGACTCAGATTCGGCAACAGCTTCACTTGCTTGGGCTATGGTTGGCTTTCCGCGAGAACGACCAAATCCCCGCAAATCGTAGAGTAAACAATCAAATTGCTCCGATAAAGCATCAGCAGTATTTTCCCAATACCTAGCCGAACCAGCCCAACCGTGGATGAAAAACATCACTGGTTTTACCAAAGAACCAGATGGTTTTTTCACCCATTCGTAGTAATGCTCAACGCCACGAACATTAATATAAGGCATCAGTTACTTTGTCCTTTGTCAGTTATCATTTGCCCTTGATATATGGTTATTAGTCCTTAGTTTTTGACAAATAACCAATTACCAATGACTAATGACTATTAAGCAGATTCTGGCTTCGGTAGTGAAGATGGATGTATTATTAGTTCGGCAGTTGATCGCTTCTCGACCATTTCCCTTGTAACTGTACAGCGTGTCACATCCTTACGGGATGGTAACTCATACATTACATCCAGCATTAGTTCTTCGACAATACCACGTAATGCTCTCGCACCAGTTTTACGGCGGTAAGCTTCTTGAGCGATCGCTCGTAAAGCATCTGCTTTAAAATCTAGCTGGACATTATCCATCTTCAGCAGCTTTTGGTACTGCTTCACTAGGGCGCTGCGTGGTTGAGTGAGAATCGCCATCAGCGCTTCTTCATCAAGCGGATCTACTACTGCTACCATTGGCATCCGCCCAATAAATTCTGGAATCAGGCCAAATTTTACTAAATCATCCGGTTCTAGATGACGGAGAGTGTCTGCTGCTCGTTTCTCCTTTGACTGGCCTTCTCCCGGTTGCACAAAGCCGATTGCTTTTTTGCCAACTCTCTGATCTACAATCTTGTCTAAGCCCACGAAAGCACCACCACAGACGAACAAAATATTACTTGTATCAATCTGGATGCAGTCTTGATAGGGATGCTTGCGCCCGCCTTGGGGTGGTACATTAGCGATCGTTCCCTCCAACATTTTCAGCAAAGCTTGCTGCACGCCTTCGCCAGAAACATCGCGGGTAATTGACGTGTTCTCGCTCTTACGAGCAATTTTGTCAATTTCGTCAATGTAAATAATTCCCCGTTGCGCTTCCTCTATATCCAAATCTGCCACCTGCAACAGTCGCAGCAAGATATTTTCTACATCTTCTCCCACATACCCGGCTTCCGTCAGCGTTGTCGCATCGGCGACGGCAAAGGGTACATCCAATATTTTCGCTAGGGTTTGGGCTAAGAGAGTTTTGCCGCAACCGGTCGGGCCAATTAACAAAATATTGGACTTTTGCAATTCTATGGCATCATCCGCCCCAGCTTTGCCACTGGCTTTAGACTGAATGACCGCCAGCCGCTTGTAGTGATTGTAAACAGCTACTGACAGCACTTTCTTTGCTTCGTCTTGACCAATAACGTGTTCGTCTAGATACTTTTTAATCTCTCTTGGCTTGGGTATTTGATTAAACGAAATACTAGCAGAGTGGGTACGCCGTTTTTGAGGTGGCTCTGCTCTTGGTGCTGGTTGTGCGGCCGCACCATTGGTATCGAGTAATTCCTCGTCTAGTATTTCATTACACAAGTCAACGCATTCATCGCAGATGTAGACTCCCGGCCCCGCGATTAATTTACGCACCTGCTCTTGAGACTTACCACAAAATGAACATTTCAAATGGGAGTCGTACTTAGACATACCAGCCTCTTATTTCAGAATGGTGACGTTTTCCCCTGCTGTGGGAAGATTTTGCCTGGAAATGACCTGATCAATCAAACCGTAGTTTTTTGCCTCTTCT
>JBGTMK010000951.1:0-13304 GCA_041743605.1 Nostoc sp. | reverse complement strand
AAGCGGGAAGTAAGGTCAAAATTGTACCTCACGCTTGTCGATAACCGCTATAATACAGCACGACGGGAAATAAACCACCCATTTGAAATGTCTGAAACCCTTGCACAAAAATAATTATGAATTATGATATATTTCTGTAATCAACAATACCCGTGATGTAGATAATATTGTAGTAGATTTTAAAACTTAGTATTATGTCTAGTCAAGAACAAAATTCTAACAAAGCATTAAATCAAACACAGGCTAGGGGAACAAATAATAAGAAGAAACTACAACCTCCCCCAGACATCAAAAAACCAAAGAAAACCGAATAAAAAGCTTTATAGCTCCTCGTATAGACTTCAATTAAGTTGAAGTCTATACAATTTTCATCAAATCAAAAAAATCAACTTATTTATTTTTTGCTTGAATTTTTGCTTGTTCTAAAGCTATTTCTTTGATTGCCTGATAAGAATTGACATTTGAAGTACCTTCAATAGCTTTAACTGCCAAATCCTGAACTTGTTTGAGAGCAGATTCAAGTTGTTTAGAAAGGTTTTGAATCCGCATCTCTTGATTAGTAATAGTTTGTTCTAGAGATTGCAATCTTTGCTCATAGAAACGCTTTTGCCCTTCCACTTCCTTAGAATATAAATCTGATTTTAATTTAGCTTGGTAGTGGGCGATACCTTTGCCTTCTTCTGTAGCTTTTTTTATAGCTGCTTCTTTATCTTTCGGAAAAGCCTCTACTTTGGCTTTTAACTCTTCAAATTGTTTTTCTCTCTCATAAATTGCTTTCTCTCGTTCAGCCCACTGTTTTTCTGTTTCTTCTAGTAATTCTTCTAGCTGCTTATATAGTGCTTTCTGCACTTGCTCGTATTCGTCACTTTCTAGTTGCCTTTGAAGTTCTAAATTATACTTGTATTCTGCTGCATCGCGTTGTCGAGTTTTATTCAAGTTTTCATTCCGTTCTTTTATCGCCCGTTGCTGTTCTTCTTGTTCTTTTCCCCAAGTATTTCTTTGCTCTAATATTTCTTGAAATAACACTTCAGAACGTCGGCTATATTCTTCCTGATAAGCTTTAGTATTATCTTCATAAGCTTGGATAAGAGTATCCAAGATGTCATCAGAAACTTCTAAATTGTGTAACTGTGTTAATTGTTGGATTTCTTCTTCTAAAGTTCGTCTGATTTCTTCTAACTTAGAGGATCTTGTGGTTAGCTGTTCCGATAATTCATTAGCAGCACTGCTAAAACCTAATTGAATCTTTGCCAAGCTTTCAATTGTATTATTCATCTTTTGTTGGACACTAGAAAGCTGATTCATAGCTGTTTTTTGTTCTAATTTAGGCTGTTCTTTAGTTCCAGATTGGTTTTCTTTGGCAACTTGATCGAGTTGCGATTTTAGTGCTGCTTTTTCTTTAACTAACTCCTCATACGCCTGAAGAATTTCTACTTTAGTATTCTTATCAGTCGGTTTTTTTACCACCACAACAAACCTCCTCTTCAGGAATTCAAAATGATTAAGATGCTACAGACTCAAAACTATTTAGGATTAGAATTACCAAAAGCCCTCATAGCTAAGTCTTGTGCTTGTTTTAATGCAGTTTGCAATTGAGCAGAAATACCTTCTATTTGCTCAGACTGTTTCTTAATTGTTTCTTCCAGAGATTGAATTTTTAGTTCATAACTCTGTTTGTTAGATTCCCATTCTCTTTCAAATAAATCAGCTTCAAATTTAGCTTTTTGAGTTATTTCTTTAATTGCTTCTTCTCTGGCTTTCTTAACCGCTTCTTCCAATTCATTAGGAAATGTAGTTACCTTTTGTCCATAGTCTGCAAAAAGTGGTTGGCGTTCAACTAAGAGCTTTTCTCGTTCTGTCCAATCCTTCTCTTTTTTTAGAGAATTTTCTTGTATCTCCCTTTGTTGCTGGCGCTTTATTGCTTCGTAATTGTCTGTATTGAGTTTACGAGTAGTTTCCAGCTTATACTGAGATTCTTCTTGTTCTTGCTGGCGATCTTTGGCTAATAAATCGTTATATTCTTGAAGTTTTTCTTCATACTCTGCTTGCTCTTTTTGCCATTCTTTCCGCCTGATAGTAATTTCTTTTTCTAGTGCTTCCCTTTTGCTGATAGTATCTTGTTCTAGAGTTTTTAATTTTTCTTGGTGTTCTTGACTTAAAATGTCTAGAGTATCCGCTACAACTCTGATTTGTTGAAGCTCTTGTAGGCGTTGAGTTTCAATTTCTATAGCTCGGTTTAATTCATCTAACTTAAAATTTTCCTGAGCTAATTTTTCAGATAATGCATTAAGAATACTGCCAAACTCCAATTGTAAATCAGCTAAACCTTTGACAATACTATCAATTGTATATGCAGAAGCTGCTTGCAGAATTTCTTGACTTTTTGCCTTTTCTGCTTCCTCTTGTTTGGTTGCTATTTTAGATTCCAGCTTTTTTCTTTGGATAATAATTTGTTGAAATGCTTGCATTAGTTGTTGTTTGCTGTCCTTGACTCCAACTGTAGTCATCTTCCAACTCCCTTCAATAGGCAAATGATTTATTGGGTAGCAAGCCATACCAATGACTACCCTATGCAGACATCAGAGTAGCCTTTGAATCAACATTTTTAACGCAGTGTAAATACTGAAATGATCAACAGATGATACTTAAGTGGAGTACGAATTTTCCACAAAGGTGTTCTTCTGTTTTCTAAGTATAGTTTTCCTTTTGAAATTTAGTAGTATTTTTGTACTAAAATGAATATACCTAACTTAATCTGCTCTTGTCAAGACAACCTTTCATGTAATTGCGTCACCAAAAAAAGTATGGTTTAGAAAACTGGTGTGGTATATATGACTTTTTGTAAAGAAAATCTAAAAGAATTGACCCTAGTAGAAGCGCGGTTACATTAAGGCGAGATAATGGATTCAATCATCCTAATTGATACAAGCACAGTCCCAGACTTTTGTGATATCAATGTATACCACTGAATCGACCAAATATTCTACCAGAACGGACATTGGGCAAACCAGCCGTATTCTAGTAGTAGAAGATGAAGAATTAATCCAGGAAATGCTAGCTATAGCCCTGGAAGGGGAAGGTTATGGGGTGATAACTGCCCCAGATGGGCGGTCTGCTATGGAGTATCTCAAAAGTTTTGAAACCAATTCAGGGGAACTTCCCTTTGATCTGATTATTCTTGATTTGATGCTGCCACAAATCAATGGGCTAGATATTTGCCGTTTGCTGCGTCATCAAGGAAATCCAGTACCAATTTTAATGCTCAGTGCTAAGGGTAGTGAAACTGACCGCGTTTTGGGGTTAGAGGTAGGGGCAGATGACTATCTGACTAAACCCTTCAGTATGCGTGAGTTAGTGGCTCGTTGTCGCGCTTTACTCCGTCGCCAACGCCTCAGTAATTTACCACAAATACCAGTATTGAAATTCAAGGATGTCACCTTGAACCCCCAAGAATGTCGCGTGTTGGTTCGTGGTCAAGAGGTAAGTCTTTCCCCCAAAGAGTTCCGCTTGTTGGAACTGTTTATGAGTTATGCTCGCAGAGTATGGTCACGGGAACAATTACTAGATCAGGTTTGGGGGCCAGATTTCGTTGGCGATAGTAAAACCGTAGACGTTCACATTAGATGGTTGCGTGAAAAATTAGAGCAAGACCCTAGTCATCCTGAATATATTGTGACTGTACGAGGTTTTGGCTATAGGTTTGGATAATTAGTTTGGATAGTTGTTAGTTTTTAGTAATCACCAAAAAACTAACAACTCAAATGCTTTTATTGGGATTTTTTCTGGGTTTAGCGGTAGGCATTGGGTTTTGGGTTTGGCAACAGGTTCAACTTAACCACTATCTGGGGCGCTTACTCCGACCGTTAACCTCGCATTCTTACAAGATGGGACTGCTGCTGATTCCTGGATTACGGCAGGAAATAGCGATGGTGAAACAGCAGCGACAAGATTTGCAGCAGTCGTTGCAAACTTACCAAGACCTACTAGATTTTGCACCAGTGGGATATTTGCAGGTAGATGAGGAAAATCAACTACTGTGGTGTAATCGACAGGCGCAGGAAATTTTGTATCTACAAAGGTGGCAACCAGAAGAGGTGCGCTTGTTACTAGAGTTAGTACGGTCTTACGAACTTGACCATTTAATTGAGCAAACTCGTGATTGGCAAAAACCACAGACGGGAGAATGGATATTTCATCCATCTTGTGATGATGCAGCAGAGATAGGAGCAAAAAAATCTTTGGCTTTGCGGGCGTCTAGCTTGCCTTTACCCAATGGACAAGTGGGAGTATTTTTAGAAAATCGTCAACCTCTATTAGATATAAATCAAGTACGCGATCGCTCTTTTTCTGATTTAGCACACGAACTCAGAACGCCACTGACTTCGATTCGCTTGGTTGCGGAAACTTTACAAACCCGCTTGGAACCACCTTTAAATCGTTGGGTTAACCGCTTGATGCAGGAAGTTGATCGGCTGATTAACTTAGTGCAAAGCTGGCTAGACCTCACTCAAATGGAAGCAAACCCAACCATGCAATTGCAAACCAAAGCTGTAGAATTGCGATCGCTAATTACATCTGTTTGGGAAACACTAGAACCCTTGGCACAACGGCAACATCTGTCTCTTTCTTATTCTGGCCCAGAAAATATTTGGATTAAGGCAGATCAAGCCCGTATTTACCAAGTTTTTCTCAACTTGCTAGACAATAGTATTAAGTACAGTCCTCCTCGTACAAGTATTCACGTTGAAGCGAAAATCTTATCAAAAAAAGATAATGATGCTACTTCTCCAATTCTGGAAATAAATCTTATTGATTCTGGAGTTGGGTTTTCTGAGGCAGATTTACCCCACGTTTTTGAGCGATTTTATCGAGGAGATAAAGCGCGAACCCATTCCCCCCAAGATAGTAACTCCATAGGAGCGATCGTTGGCAATGGTTTAGGTTTAGCGATCGTTGAGCAAATTCTGATCGCCCACGGTGGTTCAATCAAAGCTATGAACCATCCAGAAACTGGTGGTGCGTGGATGCAAATCCAATTTCCTGAAGTTATGGCAAACTCCCGAAGCCAAGACTATAGTTAATAATATCTTCACCTTTGAGACAACAAGTGTGAAAGCTGCCCATTACAGTCCCAATCCTCAAAGACCACAACTCGCACGCGCCATTAGGCGCTTAGAACGGGATGTATTACGCATGGGTGCTTTGGTAGAACAATCATTTCGCCTCAGCCACCAAGCGTTATTTGCTCGTAACTTAACAGCAGCTGAGGAACTTCCTCGATTAGATAAAAAGATTGATCGCTTTTATAGACAAATTGAATCAGAGTGTACAGCGATTATGACACTGCAAGCGCCTACAGCTCCAGATTTGCGCTGCTTGAGTGCCTTTATGCAGTTGGTGCGAGACTTAGAGCGCATTGGCGATTATGCTGAGGATTTAGCTGAGATTGCGATTAAAATTTTTCCTTATGAGCCTCATAACTCTTTGCCAGAAATTGAAGCTATGTCCCTTCACGCGCAGGCGATGCTAGCAACTAGTTTGAAGGCTTTAGGAGATTTTGATGAAGCCGGCGGACGCCGTTTAAAGCACCTAGATGATACTGTAGACGATGCCTACGATCGCGTATATCAGACTTTAGCCAAACAACGGGATGTACCTGGTGTGGTCGAACCAATTGTACTGCTAGCACTGGCAATTCGTTGTCTGGAGCGTATGGCAGATCATGCCACTAATATCGGTCAGAGGGTAGCATATATTGTCACCGGTCAACGCTCTTAATTGACATGCTGCCAAGATCCCCGACTTCTTCAAGAGTCGGGGATCTAAATCCTTTACACCAATCTACCTACTTAGTCTTCAGAAAATACTAAATACATAAAAATAAGTTGACTAAATATTTTACTAAAAGCTTACCTGTTCTTAAACTTGCACAATTAAAGTAGCGAATAAATAACTAAAAAATTTCGGATATATCTTACTAATAGATACTCCAAACCGGAAGTTGTTGCCATCAGAAGATTTTGAGTTAGTCCCTAGCTTTGATTGAGAAAATAGACTTTCACACATACAAGTAAATTTTAATACAAATTATTAGAGTTTCTTAATCACACGAGTGACTGTTACTCGGCTTCTACAACAGTTAGAGGAAGGAGGAACAGTTTTACATTACAAGCGCCGCATTATTTTACGCTTACCAAATAAATTAATTAAAGATTATGGTTTAGCAGTATGTTATGGCAAAGTGCTGTTAGCGGTAGCGGGGCGTTTAGCCCATGCTGAGTAAAAACCCATTTATTTCAAGCCCTTGGGCAATCAACACTGTCCTAACCTATGTGATTACGGCTATAAATAACTTGCTTGTAATAATCACAAGATAAAGGTATAATCATCACTGTGATTGTGTGTAAAATCCCTGAAAATAAAGTGCCATAAGCATTTTATAATTACAGGATTTGTGTAGGTGTGAGTGAAAGGAAAAAACATGACAAAACGATTCTTGAATCTTTTTAAGGTGAGTCCGGTTGTTGTAGCCGCTGCATTTTTCGCTGCGAATAGTGCCTTAGCTGCTGAAGTCAACGAACAGGTAACAAATGTTGCTCAGTTATCTGAAGCTCAAGATTCTAACAACATCGGTCAGGTAACATCAGTTTCGCAATTTTCGGACGTGCAGCCCACAGATTGGGCATTCCAAGCTTTACAATCCTTGGTTGAGCGCTATGGCTGTATTGCAGGTTATCCCAACAGCACCTATCGTGGTAATCGTGCTTTGACCCGTTATGAATTTGCCGCAGGTTTGAATGCCTGTTTAGACCGGGTTAACGAGTTGATTGCTACAGCTACTGCCGATTTAGTCAGCAAACAAGACCTAGCTACCTTACAGCGCTTACAAGAAGAGTTTTCTGCTGAATTAGCAACCCTGCGCGGTCGTGTGGATGCTCTAGAAGCCCGCACTTCTGAGTTGGAAGCTAATCAGTTCTCTACTACTACCAGGCTGGTTGGAGAAGCTATTTTCAACGTGTCCGATGTTTTTGGTGGCAATGATGATGATGATCCTACCAATCTTCCCAACCTAGAGAGCAACACCGTCTTCTCTAACCGTGTTCGTTTGAACTTGTACAGCAGTTTCGTTGGTACAGACCAGTTGCAAATCCGGTTGAATGCTGGAAATATCGTCTCCAATTCTGCTGTAACTGGTACTAATATGACCCGCTTGGGTTTTGATGGAGATAACGGCAACAGCGTTGTAATCGATAAAGTTAACTACGCTTTCAACTTTGGTAATGCAGCACGTGTAAAAGTTGATGTTACGGGTGCTGAACTATACGAAAACGTCAATGTTTTCAACCCTGACTTTGCTAGTTCTGGTAGGGGTGCTATATCTCGCTATGGACGTTTCAGCCCAATTTATCGTCCAGCTACTGGTGGTGCTGGTTTGACTGTCACCCTCAATCCTAAAGGTGCGATCAGCTTGACTGGTGCTTATCTAGCCAACGATGCTAACAGTCCTACCGATGGTATTACTGCTGCTACAAACAACGGGCTTTTCAATGGTGATAGCACTATCTTTGGTCAATTAAGTTTTCAACCAACTCCAGCCATTGGCATTGGTTTGACATACACTCGTAGTTATCAAGAAGCTCCCAATATCTTTGGAAGTACAGGTAGTGCCTTAGCAAATGCTCCATTTGGAGCCGTTCGGACGGACTCCAATAATTACGGTGCAGAAATTACCTTTAGACCTAGCTCTCAAATCACTATTGGTGGTTGGGCAGGCTTCAGTAATGTGGAAGCTAGAACTGGTGTAGCTGCTGGACAGAGTGCAGATGTGTTCTATTGGGCTGCTACTCTTGGTTTGAAGGATTTTGGCAGAGAAGGAAACTTGCTTGGTTTGGTCTTTGGTCAATCACCCAGAGTAACTAGCAGTGAATTCGCTCTTGATGGTGTAGAGCAAAGAGATGGAAACACCTCTTATCATGCAGAAGCTCTTTATCGCCTCAAAGTCAGCGATAATATTTCCGTTACCCCTGGCTTGTTGGTGATCTTCAATCCTGAACACAACGATGCCAACGATACTGTCTATGTAGGTACTCTGCGTACTACCTTCAACTTCTAAAATCGCTGATGCGAAATAAAGTTCAGAATTAGATAAAGGAAAGCCCACCTTGATGTGGGCTTTCCTTTAGATTTTTCAATTTAGGGAACCGTCGTAATATCTTGTGGGGGGCGATCGCTACTCCAAGCCCACCATACCGAACCACAATGACAGTAGTAGAACTCTTGCCATTTGCGACGACGGTCTTCTGTAAGTACAGGCGATCGCCGATTTAGCCAAACTTTTTCAGCTTCTAGGCTAGTTGAGTGGCAGTTAGGACAGCAAAAACCATAAGCATGTACTGCCTTATTCGTCCATTCAGGCGGGAGGGGAGCAAAAGCGTCCATGTAGTTACAACTGTAGTCTCAATGGTGATTCAAAACCTCAGAGTTTTGAATTTGGCGGCAAACGAGTTTATAAAATACCGCCATACTATCAAACTGCTTAATTAATATTTTTATGGCTTGATCTGAATCTATTCAAGACCGCGATAGCATCTTATAAATCAAAGGTTAACATGAAAAGTTTACCTTTATTTTCCATAAATAAATTTAGTTGCTCTGTACCTTTTTATTTCTGGTCAAGATTGCTGAATTCTGAATTCTACATTCTTCTTCAAACACTTAGTTAGGACACACACTATAGCTAATAATTAAAATTATGGAGCCAAATGTTGAAATTCGCCGTTTGTTAGATGTGATGCCTGCTTCTGGTCGGATGACCACAAAAATCGTTAGTAAGCCGGAACAGGCAAAAGTGATTGACGCCTCCTTTCCTCAACCCTGGAATCAAGCGCGACCGATATATATTAATTTTGATTTGTGGCGTCGCTTGACAAAGCCGCAACGAGACTTGCTGCTGTTGCAGATGGTTAGCTGGTTGACGGGGGTAAAGTGGTTTAAACCCGACATTTATCAAGGTGTAGTGCTGGCGGGGCTGTTAGGTGGATTATTGGAAGCAGCACAGTCAGATGTGGTAGGCGTAGCCGTTGCTGGGGGACTAAGTGCGATCGCTGCTTTTCGGATCTGGCGCACTAATAAATCTCAAGAGTCAGAGTTAAATGCTGATACAGCAGCAATGAAAATAGCACAGCGGCGCGGTTATTCAGAAACAGAAGCAGCGCAACACTTGTTATCTGCAATTGAAGCGGTAGCTAAAATTGAAGGGCGTTCCAGTTTCAATTTTACTGAGTTGATTCGTTGCCAAAACTTACGGGCGATCGCAGGTTTATCACCAGTGGGTATGCCAGAAAGTTATAAGTAGAAATAGAAATAGCGTTCTATCTTCCCTGTTCCTACCCCGAAGGAGCTATTAAAAAAGCCCCCACTAGGGGGCTTATTAAGTTGTCAGCGTGGATTGAACAACTAATTAATTAATACTCACAGTAGATACAGTAATCCGAACAAAATAATCCAAATCACGTCAACGAAGTGCCAGTAGATTTCGGCTGCTTCAATGCCAAAGTGCTTTTCGTTACTATAATGACCCGGAACGCGCGATCGCCATAACACAGCAACAATTGCCAAAACGCCGATGGTAACGTGCAATCCGTGGAAACCAGTCAAAACGTAAAATGCACTAGCAAATAAATTGGTAGTTAAACCAAATTCTAAATGGGTATATTCATATACTTGACCTATCAAGAAAATAGCACCCATTGCAGCGGTAATTGCTAACCAGATTCGCGCACCCTTTGCATCATTCTTTTTAATAGCAGTGTCGGCATTGTGCATGACAAAACTACTAGAAATTAGATTGATAGTGTTGACTCCAGGTAACAATAGTTCTAACTCTGGAGTACCTGCTGGTGGCCATGCAGGTAAGGTAGCACGGAAAGCCAAGTAGGCTCCGAACAGTCCCATAAAAATCATCCCTTCAGCAATCAGGAAGACATATAGCCCAAACAGGCGATGATCTGGATGTTCTTCGTGATGACCGACGGACGCTTCCGCCGCATGATGATGATTCAGTTCCGTTTTAGCTGGGTCAATAGTTTGACTTTGCATGAATTTTGATAAGTGGGGAATGGGGAGTTAAAAGTTAGGAGTTAAAAGTTAGGAGTTAAAAATTTTGAACTAACAACTTTATTAAAGTCATAACTCATCATTCATAACTCATAACTCATAACTCTATTTCCGGTCTTCGGGATTAGCAGCAACCGCTGGGTCGGGTTCTGCTCTTAATACTGAGTTGGGGCCACCAGACAAGATGGGATTGGGATCAGACAAAGGTACACCTTCGTTAGCATGTTCCAAACCGTAGTCGTAGGGGCCTGTAGCTAATACTGGAGTTTGATCAAAATTCTCGATCGCAGGTGGTGAGGTAGTCATCCACTCTAAGGTCAATGCTCTCCAAGGATTATTGCCAGCTTTCTCGCCGTATAACCAACTCCAAATTGCATTGATGATGAAGGGGAATGTCGAAATTGCCAGTATGTAAGAACCATAGGTGCAAATTTCGTTCAGTGTGGTGAATTTGGGATCATATTGGGCGATACGGCGATTCATGCCCATTAAACCCAGTTTGTGCATGGGTAAAAAGGTCATGTTTAGACCGACAATTGTCAAGGCAAAGTGAACCTTACCCCAAAATTCGTTTACCATCCGTCCCGTCATTTTCGGGAACCAATGGTAAATGGCTGCAAAAATTCCCAGTACGCTACCGCCAAATAGGACGTAGTGCAGGTGTGCAACCACAAAATAAGTGTCGTGAACGTGAATATCAAAAGGCACTGCTGCCAACATCACGCCACTAATCCCGCCAATTACAAAGGTGCCGACAAAGCCGATGGCGAACAACATGGCACTGTTAAGCTGGATTTTTCCACCCCACATGGTTGCTAACCAGCTGAAAATTTTAATTCCTGTGGGTACGGCAATGATCATGGTGGTGATCATAAAGAACATCCGCAACCAACCGGGGATACCGCTGGTAAACATATGGTGCGCCCAAACAATTAGCCCCAAAAAGCTAATAGCAAGAGACGAATAAGCGATCGCTTTATAGCCAAAAATCGGCTTGCGAGAATGGATGGGGATAATTTCTGAAATTGCGCCAAAGAAGGGCAAAATCATGATGTAAACCGCTGGGTGGGAGTAAAACCAGAACATGTGTTGGTATACTACCGGGTCGCCACCGCCAGTTGGGTTAAAAAATGTTGTCCCAGCAATTAAGTCAAAGGCAAGCAGAATCAGACCTGCTGCTAAGACTGGGGTTGATACCAAAACCAGTGATGAAGTGGCGAACATCGCCCAGCAGAACAAGGGCATTTTGTGAATGTCCATGCTGGGGATACGCATTTTGATCAATGTCACCAGGAAATTTATCGACCCCAAAATTGAGGACGTACCTAGCAGCAGGACACTCATAATCCAAATGCCTTCGCCCACTTGTCCTGTCACCAAACTCAGGGGAGGGTAGGAAGTCCAACCGGCATCTGGTGCGTCGCCTACCACTAAACTGGCGATTAGCAACACACCCGCAGGGGGAATCATCCAAAAGGCAACAGCATTCAGCCGAGGAAATGCCATATCTTTTGCCCCAATCATTAGGGGAATTAGATAGTTAGCAAACCCTGCCCCGGCTGGCACGATCCAGAGGAAAATCATGATCGTGGCGTGCAGCGTGAACAGACTATTGTAGACTTCCGGGGTGACAAAATCCACCTCTGGAGTTCGCAATTCAGTACGAACCAAGTCAGCCATCACGCCGCCAATGCAGTAGAAAATAAACGAAGTGACTAGGTATTGAATCCCAATCACCTTATGGTCGGTTTGAAAACCAAAGAAGTCTTGCCATTTTCTGACCCCTGGTTCCTCAAGAATGGCGGGGATATTGGCAGCTTCTTGCAACTGAGCTTGTGTCATAGTCATTAGTCATTGGTCATTAGTCATTAGTCATTAGTCATTGGATTTTGACTAAATAACGTGTTGATTAATGGTGAACTTGATGAAGGATTTCTGGTTTAATTCCCATGTCCTTGGTGTAAGGAGCAAGAAATTCATTTGGGGATAGATCGGCAGGGTTAACAGCGATCGCTTGATTTAGTGTTTCTTTGCTGGCAACTAGCTGTTCTTGCACCCATTTGTCAAAGGCTTCTTGTGGCTCAACAACTACTGGCGCTCTCATCGCACCGTGGTAGGGGCCACAAAGTTCAGCACAGATCAGGACATAATCTCCTGCTTTTTTAGGAGTGAAGCGAATCTCGCTTTGCCTACCGGGGATCGCATCTTGTTTCAGGCGGAACTCTGGCACCCAGAAAGCATGAATGACATCGTTGGCGGTCATACTGATTTGCACTTCTCGCCCAATAGGAACGTGCATTTCACCTGTAGTTATACCAGTTTCAGGATAGGTGAAAATCCAAGCATATTGTAGACCAGTGATGTTGACTTGTAATTCTGCTGGTTTACCTGCTTTTTCAGGAGTGCCGCCAATTGTCGGAGCTACAATACCTACACCTGGGGCATTCCGCAGTTGGGGAATTTGGTCAGCATTGCGGACTTCTGCGGTAGCGGGGTCTTGCATTGCCTCATCAGATTTTTCTTGATTGAGGTTGGGTTCGGTGCCAGGAGGTGTATCGCTTAAAGTTGCAGCGATTGCGGTTCCCGCACGCTGCGCGAACGCACTCCCATGACCTGGCATTGCCATTGACTCCTGACTCATCGGCGCTTCATGGATAGCATGGGGATCAAAGCCACCGATTTCGTTGTACACATCAAAGCTGTAAACAGAAATACCGATAACGATAATTGCTGGGATCGCCGTCCAGAGAATTTCTAAAGGTACATTGCCCTCAACTGGTGGGCCGTCTTCATTGTCACCTGCACGCCGACGATATTTAAATGCAGAGTAAATTAAAATACCTTCTACGAGCAGGAATATACCTGTAGAAACGATCATCATCGCGTTGAACAGACCATCCACTAAGACGGCTTCATCAGTAGCTGCTGCTGGCAACAGACCGTGATTTTGACCGTACCAAAGGCTGGCGAGCGTTAGCACGATGCCAATGAGTAATGTCCAGATTGAACTTGGAATCTTCACGGCTTACTTAATTGAATTTACTACGTTATCTTAAAGCTGCTCACTTACTAAGGTAGTCTAGGCTGTCAGACATGGGGGACAAAGGTCTGAAATTTTTATTAATTTTTTTGCCTATTTCATTAATTTTGAGTAGGAGTTTACTATCATACAACGCCAAAAATAGATG
>JBGTMK010000950.1:0-2289 GCA_041743605.1 Nostoc sp. | reverse complement strand
TGCTTTATCTCTCCAAATTAGATTCCCTGTTTGCTTGTCTTTAGGAAAATCCATTAGTTGAGTTCCAGTAACTAGCTGGACAAAAGTTCGGCCCAAAGCAAAAAAATCTGACTGCGGTACTGCCTGCCCCTCAATTTGTTCTAATGGAGTATAACGAGGTGTGATAACGGCTGTAATTTCATATCGCCCTCCTCTACCTGTGTCAGTCCCCCCACTTCCACTAACTTTTGCCAAATAGGTGTTAGTGACTCGTCGTGTAGTTCCAAAATCAACTAGTGCTAATTTATGGTCAGGCTGAAGAATTATGTTAGAAGGTTTTATGTCCCTATGAAAAAATTCTGTCCGATGTACTGTATCAAGAATTTCAACTAATTGTTGTAGCCATTCTAATGCTAAAGATTGCGAAATTGCTCCATTCGATTCTGACCATTGCTCCAAATTTTCTCCCTCAATTTTATCCATTACCAAGCAATACAATGTCAGGGGACTAGTAGGAACAAAAGTAAAAAAATCATCTAGAGTGCTTTTAGGAATACTTGGATGATGGATTAACCGTAGACTAATAGATTCTTGTTCAATTAATTTAACTAATTTAGGAGTATTCCATTTCAAAACTTTCATGACTCGACGCTTGGATGCAGAATTCCTTTGAATACCAACGTCGTCTACTTCAAAAACATCAAAGTAGTTTTCGGGATTGTCAGTAAGAGGTTTCAACGGCTTGAGTAGCCGGATGCGGTTATTGATCAGCAGGGAAGTACCGCACGCTTGACATGTGTCAAGATTGTCATCATTTTGACGCTGAGGGCAAAAGGGATTTATGCAGTAATTCACTGTTTGACTTAGAGGTAAGCCACAGATAAGCTATCCTTCCACAATCTACTTCTTCCTGCTAAAAATAGCAGAATAGATTTAGATTGCAAACTTTTATCTGTTGCATTCAGATGTTTGATAAATATCTTATATAGAAATTTTATATCCATACATTTATTACCTGTACTGTTATTTACGACACAATCGCTTTCGTCTCGTCTATAGATAATCCTTGAAGATAGCACATCTATTGAAGCACACTAAGCTCTTTTTCTTAAAATTATTTAATTATTGGGCTGAAACTTTTGATTAACAGGCATTCTAGTCAGATATTAAACTTCTTTTTAGAGGATGTCTGAAAAGTAAGAAAGCCCACGTAACTGTATCCTGTCATTAGAAAAAATACTTAAGTATGACAGAGTTACGAGAGCCATGAATCCATCGTACCCAAGTAATCTGACTTCTGAGCAGTGGGAATTACTATCAGGGCTAATTCCTGCGCCAAAAACAGGTGGTCGAAAACGTAGTGTTGATATGCAGGCGATCATTAACGCCATCCTCTACATCTTGTGTGCAGGTTGTGCATGGCGAATGCTGCCAAATGACTTTCCCAAGTGGAAAACTGTGTATCATTACTTCCGGCAATGGCGAAAAGATGGAACATGGTTTGAAATTCACTCTTGGGTTACGTTTATGGGTAAGGGTAAGTCAAAACCGAGAAGCATCCCCCACTGAGGCAATTATGGACAGCCAAAGCATTGAAACTGCCAACTTTGGTATCGCAAGAAGTTGGTTATGACTCTGGCAAAAAGATTAAGGGACGAAAACGCCATATACTTGTTGATACACTTGGTTTACTCATCGTTGTTGTCATCACTGCTGGCAATATTAGCGAGCAAGCAGGTGCCAAACTGGTTTTTTCCAAACTCGATCAAGTCCGCGTAGGCGTAGCCCGCCGTAGGCATCGGTTCCGTTCCGTCGTTTAATCACAATTTGGGTTGATGGCGGCTATCGTGGTAAGGGTTTTCAGCATTGGGTGATTGATATCTATCGATGGATTGTAAATGTTGTCACCCGCCACGAAGAACAGAAGGGTTTTGTTGTATTACCCAAACGCTGGCTTGTTGAGAGGACTTGTGGTTGAGGCAAAAAGTAATATTTTTATTAGTTACTTTACCTCCAAACTATGTATCAAAAAGCACTTACTTTATTTATGCCACGATACTCCACAGGTATAACTTAGAGTATTACTTTTTTTAAATAAGTAGCTATGAATAGCAAAATCTAGTAATATTGAGTCTGATGTAGCACGTTTTAACGTAGCGCATTTCTAAATAAGCTTTGGCTACTGGGGAGCCAATGCAGTTTTGCTCACTAGCAGGACAAGTACAAGTATGGATTTTAATGCTACTCAAAAGTTAAATTCAATAGCCCTTTCCTCTGGTACTTCAAAAGAGCGAGAATTTAAAGTATCAA
>JBGTMK010000949.1:0-9782 GCA_041743605.1 Nostoc sp. | reverse complement strand
AGCATCAATGGTTTCATCTTCTTCGATGTATTCTAAGATTCCATTGCGGCGAATTAGTTGCTTTTTCTCAGATAAAACGATATCTACTTCATCTTCCGTCAAACGCCCTGTAGTTACCTGTGCCTTACGGTAGACTTTTTCAGCTTCGTCTTTAGTTAGACCTAAAGCGGCTCTAAGAAGTTTTTCTCTGGCTTCTGTTGTCAGTCGGCGACCACGATTTTGGTCTATATGGTGAGTTAAGACTTTGTTCAACTCAGCCATATCTGGCAATGTAAAGTCGAGAACGACAACTTCTTTTTCCAGTTCTATAGGTACTTGTTGCATCGGAGACATCAAAATGATGTTCTTCTGCATACCTTTGAAACTAGCGATCGCATCACGTAACGATCTGTTAGTCGCAGGCGCATCTATAAAGGGGTGTAAATCTTTAAGAATAAATATACTTGGTTCTTTCTGCCGAATTATCCACTCAATCGCCGCCTCTGGAGACACGGTATTATGTTGGGTGACATTCCGGGGTTGACCATACTCTACAATCCCGTGTGTTACTGTCCAAATAAATACTCGGCGCTGGGGCTTTAACAACTGGGCGATTGTGGAAACTGCTAGCTCGGCCCGCTCTTCCTCGGAGGTCACAAGGTAGATTAAAGGGTATTGAGCTTGAATTAGGATATTGAGCTCTTCTTTCATACTTCGACCTACTTGAGACCTTATAGAGACAGTAGAGACATTGCTTCTGGTAAAGACAACCGAATCATGAATATCTATTTAGCAAGGAACTAACTCTTCCTCGCCCTTGGGATTGGTTTCATCTTCATCCATCTCATCAATAGAAAGATGCTCTTGACCAACCACTCCTGGTTGATTGCCTAAAGTAACCAGTTCCCCATCACGTAATACTAGTGAGCTATCACAAGTCGGGCATGAATAGACTCTATGAGTCCGCCCATAACTAGAATCTTCTAACTCGTCAACTAATTCTTGATTAGACAGGTAAAAACCAAGGGCACGCTCGGCAAGTTCTGACATTGGCTCGGAATCGATTGCTGAACGAATCTTCAGTTTTCTGTGCAACTCTGACGATAAATACAAAGTGACCTTTTGCTTAGTTTGCGTTTGCATATAACTCTTTAACGGTCTTACCCGGGTATGTATATCAAGTTATCGGTTCTTCTCTTGCTTGTCAAGACAGTAAAACGTTTTAACGGCAGTTTCGTTACATTTATTTATATTTGGAGATGAGATGCTAACGAATCAGGCTGAAACTGGGAATTAGCGATCGCTAAACCAACAACAATAAAGTAATGATTGCCGGACTTGGCTTATTTTCTAGTGATTTGGAGCGTCAGCGGATTAAAGTTGAACACCTTTCCGGTTGTAAACATAGGTGCTGTAATTTTTGTTGGCGCGGAGTTTGGTGTAGGATTTTTTGGAGTACTCAACTTCAAAACTCAGCACTCAGCACTCAGCACTCAGCACTGAGTATGGTAAATGGTTACTGCTAATAAAACCTGTAGTTTGGGGCGAAGAATTTATCAGTTTGCCGCCAGCGTTAGCGGAGTCATTGCCCTGCTAATAATCCTGTGGGGTTGTACTGCAAATGATTTTAACGCTGGAGTGATCGCCTGGAAAACTTATAGCAACTCCCGTTATGGCTTTGAATTTCCATATCCGAGTAACTGGACTTCTTTAGCAGCCTCAGAAAATGGTGATGGGATGGCGTTTATTTCACCACAAGATAACTCAGTGGAAATTCGGGGGTGGGCAAGTCATCAGTTACCAAATGATCAAGAGTCAGTGAAAAAGATAAAAACTAACTTTCAGACTGCCCAAAGAGTATCTGGGGTAATGGTTGTAGAAGTTGATCAACGAGTATGTTCGATGACATTGACACTAACTCAGGGTCAAGTGAAATACTATTTACAGGGACGAAGCAAGAGCCAAGAATTTCAAGATTACTATCGTTTGTTTTATTACATTGCCCAGCAGTATCGGATTTTAAAGTTCTGAAATATGGGCATGGGGCATTGGGCAAAACAGTTCCGTTACCAGTGCTATCCATGTACAGCACTCAGCACCTTGCTATGACTATAAAGCGCTGTATCAGTCCCGCTGATAATATTGTGCCGCTTGCGACATATTAAATTGTAATAGTTTTTCCTCTCCCAACTTGTATCGGAAACTCGGCTTAAAAGGCGAAATATTCAAACTGCGAATAATTTCTGACGCCACAGCCTTGGCTAGTAGCGGTGGTACAGAGTTACCAACTTGCCGAAATCCGTGCCATTTGGTTACATGAAATCTAAACCAATCTGGGTAAGAGTGCAATCTCGCTGCTTCCCTGACTGTGATACAGCGGGGCGTAATCGGATGAATCGGTCTAGGAGATGTGAAAGAACCTCTGTATTTGTCTGTTCCGGCTCTTAAAGTATTACAGACACCAGCAGGATGGAGCTTATAAAAACGACTAATTTTTTCTCTCTCGCCTTGTTGAGTCTCCTGGAAACGTTGAATAGTTTCCGCAGAATGTTTTGTTCTTAAACTTGAATAAAGTATTCGCAAATCATATTCACGTTTGTAAGAATAATCATCCTTTAGGCATTTAAGACCGCGAAGTACAAAAGCATAGTTGCTAGGTTTTTCGTATGCTGCTACAACCCAATCCCTTATTAGTAACTCAGGATATTTTTCTATTTCTGGTAAATCTCTAATTGCATCCCATACTGTAGGACTTAATGGAATATCAGATTTTTTTTTAGAATTTAAATTATTTGGTAATGCTTGTTTAGTAATTTGCTGAGGGTATTTCGGTAACTCTACATCTTCTCTTGCACCTATAAGAAATAATCTCTCGCGGGACTGTGGTACTCCATAATTTGCAGCGTTGAGGATTTGGTAATTTTCTTCTACTTTATAGCCGTAGATTTTAAATTCGCTAATTAAGCTTTGGAGGATTTGTTTATGTTCACCAACTGTAATCCCCCGGACATTTTCCATCACAAAAAATTTCGGTTTTAGCTCAAAAACCAGCCGATGGAAGTGAAACACCAAAGAATTTCGGGGATCATCAACAGCCCGTTTACCGATTAGAGAAAATCCTTGACATGGTGAGCCACAAATTACCACATCAATTTCGCGATCGCCAATCTTAGACCGATTTCTAATTTCTTCCCCAGTTGTATCCACAACACTTTTACATAACACTGAGCAATAAGGGAAGTTAAACTCATGTGTTGCACAGTGGATCGGGTCGATTTCCACAGACGCCAGCACATCAAAACCAGCTTGCTCAAAGCCAAGAGTCATACCGCCCGCGCCAGCAAATAAATCAACTGCGATCGCTCTTTGTTTTTTCATCTCATAAGCCATAACACCTCTAAAGGGATTGGGGCAGCATTTGCAAAATTTCTTGAGCAGCGCGATCGCACACTCCAATTTCTCCTAAACTCTGCCGCATTTCATCATAATCTGCCAAAGTTTGCTCTCTGAGACTGGGATTGAGTAGCAGTTCCATCGCTGCTTGGATGATATTCTCGGCTGTGGCTTCCTCTTGTAAAAATTCTGGCACAATTGGCTTCATCACTACTAAATTGGGTGGCGATGCAAAGCTTATAGAACCTTTGAGCATTTTACGAGCTATCCAAGCAGTCAGGGGACTGAGGCGGTAAACTACAACTTGCGGCACGTTTAACAGAGCAAGTTCTAGATTGACAGTACCAGATTTGCTAATGGCTAAATCAGCAGCAGCAAAAACTTCTTTTTGTTGACCTGATACAACTGTAGCCCGTAAACCATAACGCTTAATAGCCTCCTCAATTGGCTGTCTATAGACTTCCAGCGATAGGGGAATCCAGAAACGAACTTCAGGTAATTTAGCTTGAATAGTTTGGGCGGCTTGAAAAATAATTGGTAAAAGATATTTTAGTTCTTGGTGGCGAGAAGCGGGGAGGAGTGCGATCGCAATTTCTTCTGGTGCAATCCCCAGTGTTCCACGGGCTGCTTGGCGATTGGGAGCGTCTTGCATCAGGTCAACCAAAGGATGCCCTACCCAACTAACTTTTGCGCCTTTCTCGCGAAAGTAACGGGCTTCCTGTGGGAAGATTGCCAAAAGCTTATCTGTAAAACCAACAATCCGGTTAGTTCTACGCAAACTTAATGACCAAGCCCACTCTTGGGGAGCAATGTAATACACCACAGGCACATCTGGTAACTGCCGTTTCATGTAAGTCCCAATTCCTATATTCGGACTCATGTAATCGATCAGCACCACTAAATCAGGTGGATTTTGTTTTAAGGAAGCGATCGCCTGACGTTGCACCTGGAGAGTCGGTAAAATATAAGGCAGCCCTTCTAAAATACCCATTGAGCCAATACTACTAGTATTACCCAGTAGAATTGCCCCAGCCTCTACCATTTTTTCCCCACCCAGCGCCACAATCTCTAATTCCAACCCGATCGCCACAGCTTGACGCTTCAGCGCTGTAATTAGCAGCGACCCTTGTAAATCGCCAGATACTTCGCCAGTGCTGATAAAAATCCGCATTTGATAATTGGTAATTATTAAAAACTTAGTAATGAATAGTTAGAAGTGAGGAGTTAAGAGTGAGGAGTGAAAAATACAATTCATCAACTCATAACTCCTGTAGAGACGCGATTAATCGCGTCTCTCCTAACTCATAATTCACGATTCATCACTCGCGCTTTTTTTCCCTTTACCGGGAATCAAGCCCCGCCTTCCTGGCATCTGAGAAAGTAGCATAAAGCGGCGCAGATGTTGCAATTCTTCGCTATCTCCTAACAATTCCAACTGTTCCAAAGCATCCTTAAAGGACAAATCAGAACGGTAGAGAATGCGGAAAGCTTTTTTCAGCATAAGCAAATCTGTTGAGTCCATGCCAGACCGTTTCAGTCCGACAAGGTTGAGGGTTCGCACCCGCGCGGGATTTCCCTCTACCAACATATATGGAGCTACATCCCGGTCAATACGTGCCATACCTCCCACCATTGCGTGTCTACCAATATGTACAAATTGATGGACACCTAAAACCCCACTCAGCCTAGCGCGTGATTCTATATGGACATGACCTGCTAACGCCACAGAGTTAGCAATCACTACCTGGTCTTCAATCACGCAGTTATGAGCCACATGGACATAAGCCATCAGCAAGTTACCATCACCAATTACCGTCGCTTCACCAGCACCGGTAGCGCGGTTAATGGTAACGTACTCACGAATCAAATTGTTATCACCAATTTTGACCCAGGTTGGTTCTCCCACAAACTTAAGATCCTGGGGTTCCATGCCGATGGCTGCACCTGTAAAAATCTGATTTTGCGCCCCAATTTCACAAGGTCCCTCTAGCACTGCATGAGCGCCGATTATTGTTTCAGGGCCCACTTTGACATGCGCTCCAATCACAGCATAGGCACCGACTTGCACTGTATGGTGGAGTTCCGATTTAGGATGAATTACAGCAGTTGGATGAATTAGCGTTTTCAAGGGTGAATCTCCAGAACTGTCTTGATAAGTCAGCGCCAGGTAGGGTTTTTGAGGCAGCGTGTTACTCTGGTTAAGAGAGTTGTACAGACTACCGTCCTATCGAGGCGACTGGTAGAGCGTGAAGTATTTCAGTGAACGAAAGTGTCGGGCAAAGCAAGTTAAGTGTGTTCGAGTAGCATCTCGTAAAGAGGGCGTCGAAAATCAAGAAATTATCAGATGCTGTAGTGGATTTTTGTAACTGTTATCCTTTTTCAGGATTCAGTTGGGGCATTTCACGGCTATGCCATACCACGAAAGCAAACTTTTAGTTAACTAGAGAAAACATTAATTCCCCTTCACAAGCAAGTTGACCGTCAACTTCGGCACGACCTTGCATCTTACCGAAACGACGTTGTTTTACCCATAACAGTTCCACTGTCATGACTAGTTGATCTCCCGGTACGACCTGGCGGCGAAAGCGAACTTTATCGATACCAGCGAAGACAAACAGCCCGCCTTCTACCGAAGACATTTGAGTTAGGACAATGCCCCCAACTTGTGCCATTGCTTCGACAATTAGCACCCCTGGCATCAGTGGACGTTCAGGGAAATGTCCTTGAAAATGGGGTTCGTTGATAGTGACATTTTTAACGCCAACAGCTTTTTTACCTGGAACGTAGTCAATTATTTTGTCTACAAGTAAAAATGGGTAGCGATGGGGTAGCAATTTCTGAATTTCTTCAGATGTAAAAGTTGTTTTAATCTCAGAACTGATTGTAGTCTCATTTATAGCCCGTGGTTCGGTAGATGTAGTTGTATCGATGGTATTCACTTCAGTGAGAATTGACATTGGCCGTGTAGTTGATTTTTCATTTGAAAGTTGAGTAGGCAGACGTATATCCAAAGCCTGAATAATCCTGGATTTTAAGCTTTAGTTCTAATCCCAAATCTAAAATCCCAAATCTAAAATTCTTTGAGCAAGTTGAATGTGTAAATTATGACTGGCTTTATACGCCAAGAAATGAGCACGAGGAAAAATTCCTAGTAAACTTAAATCTCCTACTAAATCCAAGATTTTATGACGGACTGGCTCATTTGAAAATCTCAATGGTGGATTTAGCCAGCCTTCTGGGCCACAAACGAGTGCATTATCCAAACTACCACCTTTGATTAACCCTGTTTTTTGTAAGTGTTCAATTTGATGCAATAACCCAAAAGTACGGGCAGGAGCAATTTCCGCAGCAAAGCTAGCAGAAGCTTTTCCTAGTTCAGCGGTTAGTGACCAACTATGCCATTGATTACCAATGGCGGGTAGGTCAAAATCAATACCGTAACTAAAGCGGGTTTCTGGTGCTGGAAGGGCACATACAAAGGCATCTCCTTGATAGACCCATATTGGTTCTGTAATAGCCTTGGGAACTTGGTTGTTAACGGGTTGTGATGCTAAACCAACTTGGGCAATGTTGGTTGTCCACACACTTGCTGAACCATCTAAAAGTGGGACTTCTGGGCCATCAATTTCAATCCGGGCATTATCCACGCCCATACCCGAAAGCGCTGCCAACAAATGCTCTACCGTGCGAACAGATACCTCACCCTTACCCAACTGAGTTGAGAGAACAGTATGACTAACTGCCGCAACTTCGGCTGGAATAATCGGCAAATCGGGTAAATCTACCCGCACAAAGTAACGTCCACTTCCCGCCTCATCTGGTAGTATCCGCACTTGGGTACTCACACCGCTATGCAATCCCACCCCTACTTGGGTGATTTCGGCTGCTATAGTCTGCTGTTGCATAGCCGAAAAGTCAATATATTTCGTTTAGTAGTATTGTTCATCGTCTGTTTTGGTAGAATCCCTGATATTCCCCTAAAAATGTCATTAATACCTTTATCGGAACAGTATTGAGGTAAACGTAAAAATTAGCAAGCTAATATTGTCATTTGTCATTTGTCCTTTGTTATTCACCAATGACCAATGACTAATGACTAATGACAAATTAAAACCTTTCGCCAATACCAAAATTAATCCGGCTATCACCATCATCGTTGATACCGTAGTCAATCCGAATTGGCCCCAGTGGAGACTGGACGCGAACGCCAAGACCATAGCCGAAGCCACTACCATTTTTGTTCAATACTTCAGCCGCCCTAGTACTAGTTCCCAAGTCAGTGCCGAGATCAAAAAATAGTGCGCCGCTGACTACTGAAAAAACTGGAAACCGATACTCAACTGATGCTTGCACATAAGAGCGTCCACTACCTAATGCTCCTTCTTCATAACCCCGAACGGAGTTGCTACCGCCAATGGTAAAGGCTTCGTAGGGAGGCAAGTCACCAAGGATGGTTCCTGCTTGCACATTAAATGCTAAGGTTTGTGCCCCTTTAGTGAGGTTAATCAATTGGACAGGTAAATATTGGCTGTAGCTACCCCGCAATCTGGTAAGGAAAATGTTACCTTGTCCCACAGGCACTGACTGGTCTACCCCGAAGCGGAGATAAGAACCGCTAGTGGGTTGCAGTGGGTTATTACGGAGATCACGCTGTGCCCCTAGTTGCAATAGCACTAAATCGTCTTCACCCGAACCAGAGAAGGTAAGTGGAACATCTGTTCCGGGGATGAGGTTGTTATTATCATCAAATACTGCACCATTTTCTCTCTGGTTGCCATCAGCATCACGGGCGGAAACTCGTTGATACTGTAAACCCGCTGAAGCAGTCCATACTGAACTTCTGTAGGGATTAGCAGATAGGGGACGGGTAAAAGTCACACCACCACCTAGACGGAGAATACGGGGGCGATCCTGAGAATCTGGATTATTAGGATTATTTGGGTCAAATGTTCTAATATCTTGATCTTTGCCATCAAAAATCAACGAAATGGAACTGCGGCGGAAAAGATTAGTTGTGTAAGAAGTCCGGTAAGGATCTCCCGCAATCCAGGGGTCTGTAAACCGCACATCAAACAGCAGTTCCCGTTCTCCCACCTGCACTTCTGCTCCCAGTTTTTGGTTCCTACCGTTCAGATTTTGCTGTTGATAGCTAACTGTTCCAAAAAGTCCGCTAGCAGAACTAATCCCTGCCCCAGCTGCAATAGAACCACTGCTGCGTTCAGCTACATTCACTACTACATCCACCTTGCTGGGATCAGTACCAGGATCAAGGGAGACATTTACATCTTCAAAGAGTCCCAGTCCATACACGCGCTGTAAGTCTCTTTGGACTGTGTTGCGATTGAATACTTGTCCTGGCTTTAACTCTACTTCTCGCGTAATGATGTAATCTTGTGTCCGTCCCCGAATTGGTTGTCCCTTCTCGTCTGTCTCCTGACCATCTTTATTGCGGAACCGGACTCGAATGTTTTCTACTACACCTTCTGCTACTTGTAAGGTAACAACCCCGTTTTCAGAGACTTGTGGCGCTCCAATCACGTTAGCTAGTACGTAACCTTGGTCTTGATACCGCTTGTTTAACTGCTTGATGCCTTCCTGCAAGTCACGCAAGTTGAGGATTCTGCCATACTGATCCTTAAATACTTCATCAACAGTATTAGCTGGGAGGACAGAAGCGACACCAGTGCCAGGATTGGCTTGCACTTCTACTTTGCTCAGGACGGGGTTAGGCTGCACAACAAAGCTCACCCGCACTCCCAAGGGGGTATCTTCTGGCGCTGCTTGGACGTTGGAGAAGAAGCCAGTCCCAAAGATGGCGTTAATATCTTCTTGCAGTTGGCTGCGGGTTGTCGTTTGTCCTGGTTGGGTACGAATTACTCTGTAAACTTGGTCTTCTAGTTCTGATGATAGTTGCCCAGTCTGTGATCTAATTACTACTTCCGACACCAATACGCGGGGGTCATTGGCTTCTGGGGCTGTGTCGGGTTGTGTATTTTCTGGAGTAGTGCCTGGGGCTGGTTCAGGTGTTCGTTGTTGACTATCTGGAAATGGAATGTCGGGAGTAGGAGATGGCTGTTGAATATCTCCTGGAGTTCCTGGGCTTGGAGCAGGTGTTCGTTGTTGACTACCTGGGAGTGGAATATCAAGAGTGGGAGATGGCTGTTGAGTATCTCCTGGAATTATGGGTAATACAGGTTCTGTTACAGGGGGGTTGACATTTTCTGGGAATGGAGTTGTCTCAACAGTTGGGGAAGGCGTTGTTTGTTGAATTTCTGGCGGTGGAATATCTGGAGCGGGAGACGGTTGTTGAGTAGGGCTAGTATCTATTTGAGGGGTTTGTGCCGTTGTTGACGTTGTGGAGGTTGGCACTATTACCTCTGGTGTAGCGTCGGCGTAGCCCAACCCAGGCA